>JBFHUL010000028.1:0-38713 GCA_041590075.1 Oleiphilaceae bacterium | reverse complement strand
TCAGTAATGCCATTCTGTCTGACATCAAAGGTCGGATAGAGCGACAGCTCATTCTAAAACGCAGAATACTCCCCCCCCTTGACCCTGCAGACTGGCAAAACCTGTGCGAACAAATTGACCCCTATATTGACCTGATCGTGGAACAGCGCATCGAAGTGCTACGCGGGCTACCGATGTTTCTGTATTGGATCGCGCTCAGAGTTCAAGAAAGAAAGCTCATCATCGACACCTTAAAGGTAGTGATACCCTATGGCGGGCTTGCGGCCGACACCATGGTCAGTCATATCGAACAGCTGCTGGATGTTTGTTTTATAAACAACTACGGGACGGGTGAGGTGGGTGCTATCGGCTGTGCCCGGCGCGAGAAAGGGAATGCGACATCTAAAGACGTCATTTACACCTTTCCGAGTATGGTCTTCGCTGAAGTACTTGACGACGATGGGCAACCGGTTGGAGAGGAGGGTATAGGACGCTTGGTGGTTACGGACCTAAATAACACCGCGATGCCAATTATTCGCTATGACATCGGCGATACTGTGCAGGTGATCAAAAAGTTCTCAAACAGCTGTCTCGCGTTTCGTATTCTTGGGAGAAAACATGAAACGTTTCGTAATCAGGACGGTCATTTGATTACAGCTCGCATACTACAAAACCTGTTCTTAAGCGATACTCGTGTGCTGAACTATCGCCTGGACCAGATAGGTACAAAAAAGTACCGCGCCACAATTGCCGTGCGGGAGACCTTTGATACCTCCACCCTGGCCCAACAGCTCATGGAAACGCTCGGGCTTCAGCGCCCCCCCACAATAAAAGTAAAGCCCTTTCTGCTGCCAGAGGGCAGCGGAAAATATCTCGGATTAAAGCAGCTTAATGCGCTGCAGTGGTGAAAGGAGGCACGATATCAGCATGGCTCAGGAAACTTTTTGGGAAAACATAATCCAACAATTCCCTCTGCTCACACGTGAAAACGACCGCGGCCAGAAATTGATTTATCTGGACAGCGCAGCGACCGCCCTTAAACCGCAATGTGTGATTGATGCAGTGGCAAAAATGTTGAGTCACCACACGGCCAATATTCATCGATCAGTACACCTTCTGGGCGACGAAGCGACAGAGAAGTTCGAAAAATCACGCGATATCGTCGCCTCATTCATCAATGCTGAGCCCAATGAAATCGTATTCCTGAGGAATACGACCGAAGCCTTGAATTTAATTGCCCAATCAGAATTAGCAGACAACGGAGTTGTTACCACAGAGGCTGAGCATCACTCCAATTATTTACCCTGGCCGGAGAACACCATCCGGCTGAAGGTCGACGCGCATGGGCTGTTTAGCTTCGATGAACTGGAGACGGTATTGGCCCGGGAACGGGTTGGGCTCGTTTCGCTTGCTCACGTATCCAATGTGACGGGCAATACGCTGGATGTAAAACGCGCCGCCGCACTGTGCCGTGAATACGGCGCCAAGCTTGTAATCGATGCAGCCCAGTCTGCGCCTCACCGAGAGCTCGACGTAGAAGAACTAGGGTGCGATTTCCTGACCTTTAGTGGCCACAAACTCGGCAGCCCAACGGGCGTTGGCGTTTTATTTGGAAAAGCAGAGCTTCTCGAACAATTGAATGTTAGGTTAAAGGGAGGTTCTACAATTGAACACTTCGAACACGGCATACCGCAATATAAGAATGCCCCCTGGAAATTCGAAGCTGGCACCCCTGCCATAGAGAGCGTGGTAGGCTTGGGAAGAGCCCTGCAGTTCCTTATGGATATCGGTATGGAAGAAGTTCACGAACGATATTCGCAACTATCGGAGCATGCCTACAGAAAACTTACCGCCCATTTTCCTGCAGAATGGTTATTGGGAAAAAAAGGGGATAATCTGTCTGGACCTCACAGCCTCAAGCTAGAAGGCATTTCACCACACGTTGTTGCTAGAGGCTTGAGTGATCGTTATGGAATTTGTGTAAGGTCCGGGTTCCACTGCGCGCAACCGCTTCACGAGGCCTTAAGTGCAAGCGCGAGTTTGCGACTCTCCTATTGGGTTTATAATACGCCAGATGAGATTGATAAGGCGGTTGATGGTCTTGTGGAACTGGTAAATTTGGTTTGCTGACACAATGAGCTCAAAGACGGCCAAGGGAAAGAACAAATGACTGCCTCTTTCAATTTGCCGCCTTTGCAAAGTCAAAATGTTAGGTTTATTACATTCACCCTCTCAGAAATAGCGTTTTACTGACAAGCCACTACCTCACTATTTTCATAGCATGTAGTTGTGCATTCTGCCCCGCTACAAACAGTCGCTCGATTGAATCCTCCCCAAGAAGTGCTTCCACTGCCATCACCAGGATTCGGCAAACCAGAGCTAGTGGAGAGATCTATCGGAATAGTTATTTGACGGAACCTGTTGCTATTCTGTGGTTTGATGGCGACATATAGAAAGTCGTTGCTCCCAACGTTTATTTGATTAGTAGTGTAATCCATCGCGTTGTACCCCCCCCAGCCATCTGGCGACACAATGCCCGAAGGAGCTGGCGTAGCATTGGACCAGCCTAATTCATGTATATTAGAAAACGCATATCTCACTTCATGATCAACATTATTTTCATCCTTGTGTCGCATCCAACCTAAATAAAGTGTCCCCGTATTATTATTAAACGCCCCATTAAGCGCATAAACCTGCTCCAAGTTTTCATCATTCGGTTCGGTGTAAAACTCAAAGCCATCAAACCGGAATACTGCTGGGTAGGAACTAAGCCCTCCGTTTATTTCAAAATAGAAACGGGTTAACAGATCAAAATAATTGTAGCCCTGCTCACCGGTTGGATATTGCTTTTCGCCCCAGTCAGTGCCACCGCTTTGCCCCCTAATATTGTTTGGGTGCCAATCTACTATAACTTGGTGCCATACTCCGGTTGATTCGAGATTATAGTAGTGATAGTAATGATTTCCTCCAGACTCAGCGCTATCCATTCGCCCCGTAGTGGCACGATAGTAAGTGCCAAACCGAGTATTTGACTGCCCCCCACTTTTGCGACTTATTCCATCGGGAAGCTTCACCCAAAACCTCAAACGGTTGTATGTATCAAAAGACCAATTACCGTCCCTAACAAAGTGGCGAGCCCACTCCCACGTCGTACTATTAACCTTGGTATAGAATTGTAGATATACATTCCCGCCTGTTACATCAACGGCCAAGGACCTACTACCGTCAACGCTATCGGTTGGATCTATTCTGACGCTACCGGGATCTGGCCCCTCTGTTGGATCCCCTTCATACTGGCTCCACAGAAGCCGATTCTTGATGGTTTCACCCGTAGGGTTCGAAATTCGAAGATCATCATATTCAAAGTCGTCGAGCACTTTTTGCTGTGCGATCGAGATGTGTGCAAAAAACACAATCCCTATAAAAAATAGCGTTCTCATAAGTTCCCCCTGGGCAAATAAAGCAATCGAGATGACTACAGAGTTTAAACCATAGGTCTAAATAAGGAGTAAGTTTGAGTCTTTATTTGATTCAGTTTGTTTATGGCTCGATCGCATAACAGTTTTGACGTGACGCCGTTCTCAAGATTTTTTACTTAGAGTCAATATTAATCTTGCAACATCTACATAGCTCAGGATAAAACCGTCAACATTGACAACTCTTAACTGACTATATTCTTGTGTAGAGACTTTTCTAAAATCAGCTTTATTACTTAAATGTGTCAATCCCAAGCGCTTCAAATATGAAGCTGGATCAACAGCCATGTGTTTATTCCACACAGGCACGAGAACCTTCATTAGCGCATCATGGTCCGCCTTTGGTCCAAATAAACCGATATTTACGGTTTGGTGACCCACTGAAGCAAGCGCTTTTCCGGAAAGAAAAGAGGCAAGTGCCGTACCTTTCAAAAGATCTCTTTTCTTTAATTTAAGATTCATACCGGCTCTCCTTCGCGAGGTGGTCCACAAGCCTTAAAGTCGTCGCAACTATAGTGAGCGTTGGCGGCACGTGCCCCCCAGTCGAAAACACTGAACTACCAGCGATGTATAGGTTTTTTGTGCCGAAAACTTTCTGGTTTATATCAACGACACCAGTTCTGTCGTTTTCCGCCATGCGAGTAGTGCCCATATGGTGATGACCGAATCCCATTTGGTCACCGAACAACCGATCTTGTCGTTCTCTCAAGCTCCTAAGGCGCCCCAAACCTAACTCAGCTACGCCCGCTCCCGCAATTTCTAGACTTCGCCATACCATGTCCCTGTCCGATTCACTCAACTTCCATTCTATCTCAATTTTTGGAATGCCAAGTTCATCAAGATCATCGCTAAGCTTAATACGGTTATTCGGATCCGGTGTCTGCTCAATCATCATAGCCAATTGAAAAGCCCCAAATTGATCCGCGTGATCAAATATTTTTTTACCGAATGCCCGTCTGGAAATTGCTTCAAGCACCATATCAAAGTCGGCCACATAATTTACTAGGTGCTTCGCAAGATCATCGGGAATATTACCCTCGGACAGCGCATCCGCCATTATGTGGTGAGAAGATATACCATCTGATATAGCGTAATTACTCGCCTCTATAAAAGGCATTCGTATGTTGTTAGTCTGGTATTTACGTAAAGCACTGTCACTGATCTTCATAAACCCGAGAACATTCCGTCCATCCCGAATATTAGATCGATAAAAATCAAAACTTGCTGGACTATGGGCGTAGAAGAGAGCTCCTCTTATAGTAGGGTGGTCCATAAAATATCGACCGACGAGATCGGTTTTATTACCTAATCTATCGCCATAAGTACGATTCAGAAAACGCAACATTCTTGCGTTTTCTATGCCTCCCATACATAGAACAAACGTCTCTGCTTTTACATAAAAAGCATTACCTTCCAGTGTTTTAAACTTAGCCTTTGTCACCTGTTCACTCAACGGATCAAACGTAACGTCGACTAGATTGGAGTTAATAATGACCTTTACCGCAGAGCCTTGCATCAGTGCTTTGTATTTTTCGAAAAATCTCGTCGCTGGAATCGCAGCCTTGGCGATCCCAGTTTCAAGCGAAGAGGAATTCTCAAACAAGTCTTTATGCCCAAGCTCTTTCTTCCAATAAAAGCTCTCGTATCCATCTTGACCCACACCGCAGTATTCCCCTGCTTTACCGTAATACGAAGCCAAATCATGAAAGCTAATCGGCCAACCGCTGTTGGCAACCCACGACCGATATTCAAAATCTATTGGATCAAACGGTGAGGTATTGTTTTCCCAATGATTGCTGGCCCCACCCAAGAAGCGCAATCGGGTGTATGAAGGATCAGGAAAACCACCTGGAGGCACTTCTGCCGGTGCATATAAGTCTTGGGATCTCTGTTCGTATGTCTCGCCTCCCGACTCAATCACGACTACACTTATCCCAATGCGCGACAGTTCGATAGCTAGAACTATCCCTGCGACGCCTCCCCCCGCAATACATATCTGGCTTTCCAATTCTCGACCATCATCGAATTCTACTCCATCAATAATCACTCTCATCTCCACATTTTATAGAGGCCGGCATAAAAAACAGAGTTAAGCCAACTTACTAGTTTCATCTCTCTTATTCTTCAGGTGTAACAAACGTTCAAACAAAAGAGGGGCCAATGCATAAATCCATATATCAATCTCGAGTTTCTTATTGTTCGATCCCAATCCCGCAACATAAAAGCAAACTAATGACACAGCAAGCCCGGTGAGAACCAAGGCTAATAACTTTGCATCGTCTGAGCTTACTTTCAAATGGGCTGCGTAATAGCCTTTGGACAATACTTTGAAAAAGAGCATTATGTATAAACTAAAACCAATCAAGCCGTGATCGACCAGCAGGCTCATTATAAAGTTGTGGGAGGCCCGTGCAGTTTGTCCTTCACCCAAGTTGGTCATGTATTCTTCTGGTATATAAATATTGCTAAGTAACAAGGTACCCCTATGGCCATGACCAACAATAGGGCTGGATAGAAACATCTCTAGTTGTGCTTTGACAATGACCAGCCTTGAACTCGCACTTTTGTCGACCTCTTCAGTTTCAGTTTTGCCAGACATAGATTTAAATCGTTCAACTAGCTGAGGACCAACCAAAGCACTCGACGCAAATACAGCTAAGAGCGCATAGGTTAAAAACGTTCTTCGTGCGAAATTAGGAATCAAGAACAATGAGAAGATCGCCGCTCCACCCAATCCAATTATCACCCCCCTGCTTTCGGTGAGAAAGACCCCGTTGAGTAAAATCACTGCAAGCATCGCAACGATGAACCACTTCGCCCCTCTCAAGCAAAACAGAAGGTAACCCGAAAAAATAAGAACTGTAGCCATGTGTTGACCCAGTTGATTAGCGCTCTCCATGCCAGGGGTTCCGAGCCCCTCCAGTCGACCACTTGTGTGGACAAACATCCCAAGATAACTGTAGTAACAACTTCCCACCAAGTTGATCAGAATAAAGCCCACAATGTCTTTGTCAGTTTTGACACAGTTCTGAATAATGAAAAACAGGCATAAAAACTTAATCGCTAGAATTACGTACTCTTTATGTACATTGAAGTTCAATGCCCAAAAAGACTGCAAAGCGACGTACAAGACGAAAACCAAAAATATTTTATTTTCGGAGAATTTAAACCAAACTAGCTTCTCCTCTTTAGATCGAATAACAAGAGCAACCATCGTCACCAAGGCTGCAAGCAAAGACCACCTCAAGTCTGGCAGATCTTGTCCCCACCAACGCCCCGGCGCATAAGCATAAAAAGCGAAAAAATAGGTGTATAGGCCATAAATAGGCCTATCAAAAAGCGTCTTGAATAGACCAAACGCGTAGAGGGCGAGATATATCAACGCAGTTAGGGACAAAGCGAGTCTCCAATCAAAAAAGAAATAATTCGTAAATCAGAGCGACACGCCCTTATCGGTTATATTCCGCACAGTGCAGCGATTATACTGCCCGTTTCGACGATCTAACACACCGAGCTAAAATATGATGAGCCAGTCACAAATAGCCCACGCTCTTGACCTCAGTTTCGATGTTTGTAGTATTTTCGAAGAAATTCCACCCAAGGCTTACTAGGATATTGATTCTAGGAATACTGATTAAAATTGAACGTTAACGGCGATAAAGGAATACTATACTTTGCGCACCAAACGCTTCTCACCTCGGTAATCAACACTGATATGCATCGGTGGATTACCCTCCTCTTAAATCATTTGGAACCGCAAACGAGATGCTCACCAAAAAGGAAAAACTGACAAAATTTAGAAAAAGAATTGAAAATTTCGCGATTTCGCCCGGTAAAAACATTAGAACACCAGTTCTTATTGGCGGCGAACAACGTTCCGGTACAAACTTTTTAATTAATGTACTCAATCGCTGCAAAAGAACAGAATGCTATCTTGAAAACGATGAAGAAGCGTTTAACGATTACGTTCTCAAGGATGTCGATACAGTTAAACGCTTGGTAGACAAAAGCCACGCAAAATTAGTGGTTTTTAAACCCATTTGCGATAGTCAAAACTTCGGAATGCTTCTAAGTACCTTCCCCAATGCCAAGGCCATCTGGACATATCGCCATTACAACGACGTCATTAATTCCTCACTGCGCAATTTCACTGAGCACAGAAAATATCTTCATTACATGCTACATGAACCTGCGAAAGCAGGTTGGAGACTGGAAAACGTCACGCCAGAAGATTTGGAAAAAGTGCGATACTTTTACGACAAAGGTATAGACGATGCATCTTCAAGAGGACTGATATGGCATCTCAGAAATTCTTTGTTTTTCCAACAAAACCTCGATAAAAATCCCAACGTCATGATGACGAAATATGAAAACCTGGTATCAAAACCTGTTGAATACTTTGAACGCGTCTATCGCTTTTTGGGATTGGGCAACGATCCAAAAGCATCTGCGATCGCTTTCTCAAGTTCTTTGGGGAAAAACACTCCCCCATCACTCGACGAAGAGATCATAGATCTATGCGAAGATACTTTATCCAAGCTTAACCAGTACTATTCATTACAGAAACTATAAACCCAATAGCACTTGTAATTTATTGGCGGCCCGAGAACGGGAAAAAGAAGAAAAATCTTTTGCCGTATTCGGGCTCTTTGTAAACATATTAATTACGCCCCTCCGAATAGAGGCAACATTTTCCTCTTCGGTGACACAAGCATTATTATCCATTCTTTTCAGCAAACCCTCTGTCGCTCCACCCTGTCCTACGATTCCCAATATAGGATTACCCGTCGCAATATACTCGTAAACCTTGCCTGGAATCTGGTTATTAAAAGTCTTGCCCTGCAAGACCAGCAGGCCATCGGCATTCTTCATTTCCTGTATCGATTCCTTGTAGGAAACCGAGGGCAGGAAATGCACCATGCTTGAGATACCCAACTCTTCCAACAAATCATGATAGGCACTTCCATCACCCGAGCCCCTGAAGTGAAGGCGAAATTTATCCTGTTGCAATTCGCCCTGTTTTACCAGTTCGGCAATGGCCTTGAATAAGGGCACCGGATCTCTGCCATGAGGGTAGAGGCCGCCACTATACAGTAACGTGAACACATCATCTTTGGGTTCGGTGCGCTCAAGCTTATCAAAGACGTTTTCGTCGTAACCATTTTCGATGACGACGAACTTGGCCGGATCGAGATGCGAATAGGCACGCTGATAAAGCATTTTCATCTGTTCCGTTGCAAACACCAAGGCATCAGCCTGTTCAGCTGTTTCCCTGTCAATGCGTTTTGCCAACGGCGTAATGTTCTTGTAGTTATCGTCGCAGTGCGAATGCAGGGGATCACGAAAATCCGCCACCCACTTACTACCCGTTTTTTGTTTTAGCTTAAGGGCAATGCGGTGCGCCGTGGATACCGGAAAGGTCGACCAGATGACCTCTGGCGAGTAAGTACGAATCAGCTTCAAACCTTTGCGCCAGCCCATGTGATACCAGCTGGCAAACTTGTCAGGGTCCTCAAGACAGTCCAGATATTTGCCCTGAATAGCAAAATGCCGGGAGGCATCGGCGGCAAAAGCACGGTACACGTGCGGCTGAATCGCCGGAGATACCTGCGTCTGGTCATCGAGGCGCGCATAAATGCGTGGGTGCGCACTTAAAATAACAGGCTGCCAACCCAGTTTGTAAAGGTTCTCTGCAAAATGGAACGTGCGCTGTACCCCCGCACTCAGGCAGGGCGGGTATTCAGCGGCAATCATTAGTATATGCTTCATGCTTTACCTAAACGCTTTCTACAAAAGGGTATCGAGACCAAACAGGTATTTTTTGGCAGCCCACTTGTCCGGAAAATCACCACCAATGCGCGGCAGCCTGAATACACTATCCTGCTCAGAGGCCAGCGCGTGGTGTGATGCCAGCGCAGAACGGTAGCCCGCTTTCTGCACCAACTGCTCGTCACGTTGCGAGATGTCTTGCAACTGCCCGTTGGGATAACAAAAGCTGCTCACACTGATCTGCAATACTTCTTCAATACGCTGTTTGGAATGCATTATCTGGCGCTCGGCGTCCTGATCGTTTTCCTGCGCGAGAATGGGATGAGTCAGCGTATGGGACCCAATCTCCACAAGCGGACTATCGGCCAGTAGTTTCAGTGCCGCCCAGTCAAGCAGGCTCCGGTTGTCGCCAGCTGGTGATAGCGTTGATCTGTCCAGCCCCAGTTCGGCCAGCTTCTGTTCACGCTCACGCTCCGGCATGGCTTTGAGTTGCGGCAGCATTTGCCGGGCGGTTTGAACACTTAGCGTGATATCACCCTGCTCTATGCCCTGGAACAACTCCTCTGGCCACAGTGTACGCGATTGATCAATGAGTTCGGGGCACACAAAAAGCGTCGCCGGTATCTCGTATCTCTGCAGCAAAGGCATCACTTTGCTGGCAAAACTGGCAAACCCGTCGTCAAAGGTAACGCAACATGCATTTTCAGGAAACGCGCCATGCTCGTTGCGATAAGCCATCAGATCCGACACTTTGTACAGCGCGAAGTGCTTTTTCAATAACACCAATATGGATTCAAATTGCGCCTCATCCAGCGAATCGAAATAAGGATCGTGCTGCCCGGTTTCATATACTTTATGAAACATAAGAAAACGCGGACGCTTGCGCGTGCGGTACTTGACCAAGCGCGCTATGCCCGTAACAACCAGCAAGCGAATCAGACATTGCTTGAAGGCACTCATGTCACTTGTGTGCTCATCGTGTGCGCCGCACCTGCCTGCTTGTACAGATCATCAACGCTATCACCCAAGAAGCGCGCGTACACCTTCAGCACCTGGCGTGCACACCAGTCCCAGTCGTAACAGCCAAAAGCACGAGCGCGCTCAGCCCGATCATCTCCCTGCACCGATAGCAATTCAATGAGGCCCGCCGCAATGGCCTCGGCATCTTCGTTCGGTACCACCAGGCCCAGCCGGTCTTCACAGCCCATGATATCGGGCACGGCGCCCACTTTGCTCGCTACCGCGGGGCAACCACAGGCGAGCGCCTCTGTGAGCACGTTTGGACTACCCTCACCACGGCTTGCAAGACAAAATACATCGGCGGCGCTGTACCAAAGGTGTAGTTGCTCATTGGGGACGGCGCCCTGAAAAGTAACCGCCTCCTGTAAGCCCTCCCGTTCAATTTGCGTGAACAGTCCCTGACGAAAATCGCCTTCAGCGCCTTGTGCACCCACGATGCGTAATCGCACGTCTTGCCCAACTTTAGCTCGAATGCGCTTAAGTTGGGAGATCACCAAATCGAACCCTTTGCGCTTGATCAGGGCGCCCACCATAAGAATAAAGCGTTCCTGTTCGGGCAAACCCAATTGTGCCCGCGCGGTGCTCTTGGGGGTGTAACAAAACTGCTCGGTATCCACGCCATTGCGAATCACAGCATGCTTGGCTTTATCCCCCCCAAACCCGAGGCTCACATTTTGAAGTTCCTCACTCAGCGCAATCACGCCATCGGCTTCGAGCAAGTTTTTTCTCACGTGGTGCTGCCGGCTGTCGGCATCGTGAAGGTGGAAGGCTTCCAGACCTCGGAGCGTCACTAAGCAGGGTTTCTGATATTGATCCGCCAGCGCCCGGCCGGTGGGTAAATCAGGGAAGGTCCAGTGCAGGTCGATCAAGTCAAACTTGAACTCAGAAAGCTCATTGGCAAGGCATTGGCGCACCGCCCGTTCATAGCTGTGCACCTCCATGCCCTTGAGAAAGCGGGGAATCGAAAAAAAGCGGGGATGGAAGATCTCCAGCTGCCCGCGTTGTGTACGCAAAGGAATTTGGCGATTCTGGCGCAGATTGGGCAACAGGTGGTGAAACGGCGACCACGGGATGGGGTTAATCACCTTGATGTCGACGTAGCGCGCCAGCGCATTCAAGCGGTTATACACGAAGATACCGTGATTGGGCTGCAATACGTTGGGAAAGAGGTAGCTGATTGCTAAAACCTGTTGCCTAGCCATTTTGCTTTAACCATTCTTCAAGCACCACCAATTGCCAAATCACACGATGGTGGTCGGCTTTGTTCTGGTTATGCTCCTGCAGGAGCGTTCTCACCACTTCAGTGTTGAAGTATTGGTTGATGCGCGCCTGCGAAGAGAGCAGCAGGTCGTGACTGTAGTCTCGCAGGCCACCCTGAAACATTAATTTAAGCGGCGTGGGAAAGCCCATTTTCTTTCGGTAGGTAATCTCGTTCGGGAGCAGATCTTTAACCATTTCTTTCAACAAAAACTTACCTTGCCCCTGATGGATTTTATAGTGATTGGGCATTCGCGAAGCAAATTCGACCAAGCGATAGTCCAGAAAAGGTACGCGTAGTTCAAGAGAGGCTGCCATGCTCATGCGATCCGCTTTAATCAGCAAATCATCCACCAGCCAGGTTTTGGTATCGAAATAGAGCATCTGGCTGAGCGGATCGTCGCTGCGATGCTGAAATAATCTTGACAGAAAATCGTTCAGCTCTCGATGCTCGGCACTGCTTTGAAGACTGGCGCGATAGTCAGCACGATACAAGCTCGACTTGATGCGTTCGTCATAGGTGGAAATCCCTTTGTAACGCTGCTCAATGGGCAAACCAGACAAACTCAGATACTTGCCAATTTTACTTTCAGATACACCGGGTAGTTTTGCCAACGATGCAATGGCAGAGGCCAGGCCCGGGCCCACAATGCCCCGGTACTTCTCGATGGTTTGCATATACCGGTAGAGATCGTAACCCGCGAATATCTCATCCGAGCCCTCGCCCGACAGCACTACAGTCACATCTTGGGTCGTCATTTTAGACAGCAAACACAGTGAAATGGCCGCCGACTCGGTCACTGGCTCGTCCATCAAGTGTACGTATTCCGGAATGAAGTCTCTGAAGTCCTCCGGTTTGACAAACAGCTCGTGATGATCGGTGCCGAATCGCTCTGAAACCATGCGTGCGTAGGGTGTTTCGTTGAAGTCACGCCCAAAATCGTAGGCCACAGAATAGGTTTTCAATGGTTCGGTGGTGCGCTCGGCAAGCAGGCCTACCACGGCACTGGAATCGATACCTCCGCTAAGAAATATACCCAAAGGCACATCACTGCGCAGGCGCAGATCGATGGCACTGTTGAGCAGGCTTCTACCTTGCTCCAGATAGTGCGCCAGCCCCTGATCGGCTTCGTTCTCGGTTGGTAAATCCCAGTATTTGCTGATGTGCAGCCGGTTACTCGCCAGATCAAAGCGCGCCATATGCCCCGGCAACAATCGATGAATACCTTCTAGCAGAGTATGTTCACCTGGCACATATCCAAAACTCATGTATTGATCAATAAGCGCTGACTGGACACGTGATTGCCGCCCTACGCGCAGTGCTTTGACTTCGGATGCAAAACACAGCCCCTGCTCATCGTGAATATAGTAAAAGGGTTTGATACCAAGGCGGTCCCGCCACATGAATAGTGCTTGTTGGGAAGCATCCCACAACGCAATCGCAAACATACCGTTAAAACGATGCACACACCGCTCGCCCCACTCTTCATAGGACTTCAGAATAACCTCGGTATCGGTTTTGGTTTTAAACTGGTGTCCCAGCGTTTGCAGTTCCCGACGAATCTCCACGTAGTTGTAGATTTCGCCATTGAACACGATCATTGCACCATGCTGCCCCTCCATGGGCTGATGACCATCTTTACTGGTATCAATAATACTCAGGCGTCTGTGCCCCAAACCGACACGCCCATCATCGCTGATCCACGCCCCTGCATCGTCGGGACCGCGATAGGAAAACGTGTCTCGCATACTGGCAAGCTGCTGCGCATCCACTTGTTGTTGAGTTAGCACTAGGCCCGCTATTCCACACATACCGTGTTACTTTCCTTAATTCGTTGCCGCGTTGCGGTTGAGGTCATACCAAATTTCGAAACAGAGCAAGGCCCAGATTCTGGGCGCGGCATCGATGCGGAGCGCATTGTTTCCAAGGCTTGCATATAATTTCCGCACAGGCGCAGTTTCAAAATAGCCGCTATGTGAGCGCGCGCCCGAGAGCAGATAATCGCCTACACGTTCAGACAGATCATGCAGTAACCAATCTTGTAAGGAAACCGAAAAGCCCTGCTTTTGTTTTTCCATTACTGAAGCAGGCAAAATCGATTTCAAACTGCGTTTGAGAATGCGTTTGCGTTGATCAACACTGGCTTTTTGTCGCGGCGCAAGAGAGAACGCAAACTGCACGATATCATGGTGCAGCAAGGGTACCCTCACCTCCAAAGAATGCGCCATGCTCATCTTGTCTACTTTCATGAGAATATCTTCAACCAGGTAGGAATGCAGGTCTATCCATTGAGCGCGGCTCATACTGTCTTGAATGGTTTCGCCCTGCTCATAGAGCGCTTGCAAAGGATGCGCTGCGCATACCTGGCCTGAACCCGATAGCAATTCATGCTGTTGGCGAGCATCAAACAGACCAAGCAAATTCTGATGGCGCTGAGCAAACGACGCGCCCAGATTCTTTAAAAACGTAGCGCCACGCATTTCGGCAAAATAAGGCGCTCCCATCAGATTCGAAACGCCCTTTCTCAGCCATGCAGGAAGATTATGATCAAAATATTCCAGCCGTTGCATCTCCGAGTACCAGTCGTATCCAGCAAAAAGCTCATCACCACCGTCGCCCGACAGGGCTACCTTCACCCGTTTGGCCATTTGCTGGCTCAGGTAATAAGTGGGAATGGCTGAGCCATCGGCCAGCGGCTCATCAAGATGCCAGATAATATCTTCGAGCGAGTCACGCACATTTAATTCGATAAGCGAATCGCTGTGATCAGTATGGTAGTGCTCTGCAACAGCTCTCGCCGCAGCGCGTTCATCGAGCTTCGCCTGCTCAAAACCTACACACTGCGTAGGAAATGGCGACGAAAGATGCTTACTCATCAATGCCACAACAGCACTGGAATCCATGCCGCCGCTCAAGAAGGCTCCCACCGGCACGTCACTTTGCAAGCAACCTTCCACAGAATGATTCAACAACTCCAGCAAATGCGTATCAAGTTGCGCATCCGACCAACCGGCATAGTCATCTGTCATTGTTAAATGCCAATACCGATGCTTGCGAACCTCCCGATTCGCTACGGTAAGACTATGGCCCGCTGGCAGTTTCATGACCGAGCGATGCATGGTTTGCTCGCCCGCGACATACCCCAGGAACAGAAACTCGTTAATCGCGCCTTCTCGCACATCAAAGCCGATTTCGGGGTGTTCCGAGATACCTTTCAGTTCGGAGCAGAACACAAAGCGATGCTCGTGCCAGGCGTAATAGAACGGTTTAATCCCCAGCCGGTCGCGGGCACAAAACAGTTGCTCTTTATTTGCATCCCAAATAGCAAAAGCAAACATACCCTCAAGCAGTTCAAGACAAGCCTCTCCCCAGTGTATGTATGCATACAGCAGGCACTCGGTATCTGAATGTCCGGCAAACTCATAGCCCGCATCACGCAACCTGAGCGCAAGCGAACGCGAGTTGTATATTTCGCCATTGAAGGTGATGTGATACCGCCCAGAGCGATCGGCCATGGGTTGGTTGCCGTGTTCAAGATCCAGAATACTCAAACGACAATGTGCCAGAGCCAGATTATGCTGGTCGTCATGGTATAGCCCATGGCCATCGGGGCCACGATGATTGACCGCCGCAATCATTTTCTCAACGTACTGCACACCATTTTGTGCCGAAGAGTTAAACGTCCACTGACCGGCTATTCCGCACATAGTTAGTTCACCGATCCTTTCAACGGCTGGTTCGGAGAGTGCCTACCCAAACTCAATCGCAGGCTTGGGTCTCTGGCGCATAGGAAATCTTGAAAACTATAGTCGAGTTCATCTGAAGGCACATTTGGGCACCGCCCCGCACACTCGAGGCCTGATGCCTTTCCCTCATAGCTATACCTGTACAACACCGCCCTATCAAACAATCGATCTATTGTATTTGTAAGGTTAAGCGCATTTTCGACTTCTCCACCGTTGGTTTCGTAGCCAATCAAGTCTGACTCGATGTGCAGCGCGGTGGAAGCTGAGAGCGGTGCTTTCGTGGTACGGTGAACATACTGCACATTGAAATCGGGATCTTGCATATGCCATTGGTCGTTAACCGGGTCATAAACTTCGAGCAGCGTGTGTGGATTAACATGCAGGGGGCTAGTTGACGCTATCTCAAAGATATCAATTATGCGCGAGCGCATGCCTAAGGCGTCGCCAATCTCTTTCATCAAGTAGGCTCTTGGTCCACAAGACAAATGCGGCGGATGAAAACGCCCCTCCAGATGGTCTTTCATTAACGCAATCACACGAGCCACATTAAAAGCATATTGGTCATGCTCCGCATCGATCAGATGCACACTATGTTCGTTGACAAAACGCCTTACGGCAATGGCCGTGCGTAATGCTTGGTTGTTCACTTCGCTGCGCTCATTCGCCAAGGCTGCTTCGCCGAGCGTTCTGAGCGCACGACGATATCTCGGAAAGCTTAAGCGCGTTCGTTGCTTCCAGTGACTCAACTTGGGACGCACTCGCGCGGCGAACTGCTGGCGTAAGAAGCGATTGCTCATAAGCGCTAATCCGTTAGCTCTTGCGCCATGCTCACCACTCGCTGTGCGTTGTCTTGCCATGTGAGACTCTTTACATCAATCAGCTGTCTTGCTCTTTCTCGCATGGGCGCGAGCTCTTCAAAGTTCCTCATAGCGTGCATGAGCTGTTTCACGAATCCCGACGGGTCTTGTGGGTCAAACAGCAATGCCGATGCATCATCGAGGATCTCTCGAATATTGGGCATATCAGGCGCAATCACCAATGTGCCCGCGGCAAGATACTCGAATAGTTTCAAGGGCGAGGCATACTCGGTCACACTGGGCTGCAGGGTAATATCAAACTGGGCGACATAATCGAAAATCTGGTCGCGAGAGACTAGCCCGGTAAAGGTGACTTGCTCAGCAATGCCCAAGTTACGCGCTTGATGCTCCAGCTCGGGCCGGATATCACCCTCCCCGACGCACATGAAATGAATCCGCTTGTCATTTAATTCGGCAATCGCATCGAGGGCCTTATCCAGGCCATGCCAGGGATGAATAAATCCTACGAAGCCTATATTGATGCGTTCTTTTCCTGGATTCGATGCACGCTGATCCAGCTTTTTGAGCACTTTGTTGTTAATACCATTAGGCACCACGGCAATGCGGTGTTCGGGCACACCTGCGGCACGCACATGATCGGCGAGTACATCGGTGACAGGAAGCACCTTGCTAGACCAGCGCCACGTAAAGTTTTCGACCGCTTTGGCGAACTTTGGCAGGGCAAGGCCGCTGTATCGCTGGCGCTCTTGAGCCAGTGGCGCATTGACCTCCTGCAAAATAGGCAGGCGAAACAGCCTGGCAATGATTACGCCCATGGGCTGATACAGATTGTAGCGTTCGTATATAAAGTCGGGCTTGAACTGAATGATTGCCCGAATCAACTTGACCGCAATGAGCAGAGAGTACGCCAATTCAAGTATCTCATATAGCGCTTTGGGCAAACGTTGCTTCAAACGCGTGGCGATACCACCTTCATTTCCAAACTCTGCTTTATCCGCAAACTCCGGGCACACGAACAGCAACTCGTGACCAGCATCTTTCAGTGCATTTGTCAGCTCTTCAACATGCACGTATTGGCCATCTTTTGACGCGATGCGGTGGTGATACAAAATCCGCACTTATTTATCCCCTACACCTTTGTTTTTCGTAACACCGTATAACTCCATGTACGCAGAAGTCATGGCTTTTACGCTGAATTTATCTTCTACCAATGCACGTCCACGCTGGCCCATTTCATAAAATTTATCGCTATCGTGAAAAGCTTCCAGCAGTGCCTGTGCCAATGCGTGTTTGTCGTCTGACGGTACAAGCATGCCGTTGTCGCCATGACTGATCACATATTTAATGCCGCCTACGTCCGTACAGATAACGGGCAATCCGCTGGCCATCGCTTCTAGTGCCGTCATCGGCTGTGCTTCGTAACGAGAGGAGAGTACGAATAATTGTGCTTGTGCGAGCACTTCGGAGACGTTTTCCCGATAACCGAGCAACAAAACCTGATTCTCCAGGCCCAAAGCGTCGATCTGGCTTTGCAGTTTTTGTTGATTTGGACCATTCCCGACTATTGCAATGCCTACGCTGGAAAATTGCGGATGTATCTGATTGGCCAAGGCCACCGCATCAATAAGTAATGCGTGATTCTTAACATCTACAAGCCGGCCAACACAGGCGATTTGCCGCAGAGGCTCCGGTTGTGCTTTCAGGCATGGAAACTCGCTTAAACTAATACCGTTGTAGACCAGCCTTAGCTTTGGAGGAGACAGTTTTAATCGCTCTAGTCCCCACTGATATAAATCTTGGGAAACCACCACGAAGTGCGTCAGGAAAGGTGCTATAAGACGGCGAAACACTTCGTATTTGGCGGGATGTTTTATATCTTTGTAAGAGCTTTCTCTGCCATGCTCTGCATGCACTCGCCGAGCCACACCCGCAAATGCGGCGACGACCTGATACTCCAAAGTACCAAAATTATAGGTATGCAAAACATCAGGCTTTATTTCACGCAGCAAGCGCCACAAGCGCCAATGGCTCAGCAAATCTTTGCCATCTTTTTTGTGCAAGCAATAGAAGGTGACCGGGTGTTCCAGCTGACTAGCAAAGCTTTGTTCGTCGATCTGCGTGATAATCACATGCTCAACATCGTAATCATTCGAGTCATTCACGAGATTGCTGATGACGCGTTCCAAGCCACCCATGCCAAAACTGTATACCAAATGCGCAACCTTACGCGGCATGCGAAACGCTCCGCCTTAGTTTTTTACCCGAAAAGAAATAGCGATGTTTAAAGAACAAGTAAAAGAGCCCCTTGGCATGAGAGAGCGTAAAGAAATTGATGCGTAAGCCTTTGCTTCGCGAAATCTCCTGAGCATCGTGAACAATGGCATGCGCAGGAAGGTAGTGAATTTCAAAACCGGATTTCCACACCCGAATGCAATAATCGACATCCTCTGGCGAATAAAATATCCGCTCATCGAGAAATCCGACTTTTTCCATCACGCTGCGCGGAAACATCCAGAACGCGGAGATCGCGTAATCGACAACAAAAGGCCCCGGGCCCTGAGGCTCGACCATTGTTTTCTCCATATCTTTCAGGAAGAAGAAGCGCTGCAGCTTTCTTACAAAGGTGGGGAAAACATCGGTACTGAGCTGAAAACGACCATCGGGATAAGTCAGCCTTGGGCAGACCAGGCCGCACTGTGCATTTTTCTTCAGATGTGCCGACAAGCCGGCAATGGCTTCGGCATTAGCGTAGGCATCCGAGTCCATCACAATTACATGCTCCCCGGCAGCCCTTTTAAGCCCCTGATTGCGGGAGAACGTCGTACCGGTATTGTGATCGAACCGGATAAGATGAATATTGGCGCCCCGCTCCTGCTTGACGCGCTCAATATGCGCACAACTTTGATCTTTGGAGCCATTGTCGATCACAAATATTTCGTAAGTCGCGTCGAGGTGCGCGAACGCATCCAGCAGCGACTGCAAACAGGTTGCAATGTATTTTTGGGAATTGAAGCTTAAAATGACAACCGAATAATCCATCTGCGACCGTTCTTGTTTTAGCTTGCTTTAACAGGAAAGACGTCGGCCATCGACGACCACTCAAAATCGCGCATGAGCGCACGCAACCGCGTTTCTACTTTACTCAGATTCAGATAGTGCCTAAAACGCGACTTCAGTGGCGCGTCTTTCACTCTGGGCTGATCCGGATCGACCTCCCAAGGATGCAAATAAAAGATGTAGGGCATGTTATCTTTCTTGTTCAAACGATTGATGCCGTAACGGGTAAAACAATAAGGGTACAAACGAAAAAAGCCCCCACCGGAGATGGGGATATTCTTGCCCGCCACCGGTAAGGTACTGAGTGGAATTTCCGGCATACCCTGAGTCGACCGGTACATGCTCCGTGGGGCGTCGGGGATGCCATACAGATCATGCTTTACCGGGTAAACACTCGAGCTGTATTGATAGCCCACATCAGCGAGAATATCGTAGACCCACTCATTCGACCTGCTGAACGAAAAACTGGGCGCACGGTAGCCGTTCACGGCAACACTTCCCAAATCCTCCAGCAACAATTTGGCTTTATACACATCTTCCCTGAACTCTGCGGGCGTTTGCCCTGTGGCACGACGATGGCTCGTGCCATGACTTGCCAACTCATGTCCTTGAGCCACTATTTTCTTTACCACCTGAGGATAATGTTCCGCCACCCAGCCGAGCACAAAGAAGGTCGCTTTGGCATGGTACTGATCGAATAACGCCAGAAGGCGGTCCACATTTCTCTCTACTCTGCACTCCACGCTATCCCATTTGTCGGGCGAAAACTGCGCTTCGAAGGCAGAGACGTGAAAATAATCTTCCACATCGATGGTCATCGCGTTCACCATGCGAGACATTTTTTGATCCGATTCAAGCATCTTTACCCTCTACCACATTATTGAGCAGTTGCGCGATTTTCTTCATCCATAGCTGAAATTCCGGGGCGTGCGTGTTGGCGTGTTGATCAAGCGACACCACTACGGCGACACCCGGTGCTGCGCGGCCGAGCATATTCTCGAAAGCTTCAGCCAGTTTAGCCCGTATTTTACTTCCACCAAGATACGCACCCACACGATACCAATGCAAAAGACGCTTGCGCTCACCACGATTCGACACGATATCCAGCACCAGCACTTCGCCCCCCAGGGCCGCTATATTCATGGTGGATTGCTTGTCCAGCGTCCAACGTTCTGGATCATAAAGGCGATTGGCCGAACTGGTTAATTCGCTGTCTTTGCTGCTGCCATGCATGTAAATGTGGGTAACCATATCGTTTACGTTTGGCAAGCTCACCCGCAGATGCACAGCCTTGCTTGCCGATGGGAAACGTGGCTTGTTGTATACCTCCGGCGAAAACACCTCACCCAGACCTATTACATCGGGGAAAACCACGGTTTCATGACCGTCACGATGCTGCACCTGATGAAGCCATGCAAACGACACAACAAAGAGCAGCAACATGGTAATCGCCTGAGGCCGACCCGGGCCCAACGTCCACCCGACCGCCACACTGTGCACTTCTTCTTCCAATGTCTCTTGTTTGTCACGCACTGCATAGGCCGTGGCGATAAGTAAACCGGTGACCAATGCAAAAAATACCCAGCCATATACCAAATGGTCTGCGCCCACGGCATGCTTCATGTCGGTAAGATGGCCCACCAGCATAATGCCAAAGGCGCGAAAAGCGTTGGCAATAATGGGAAGCGCGATGGCAAATATCATAAACAGAATGCGTTTATGTGTTTTATTAAACAGTAGGTAGGCATAAAGCGCCCCAAGCATAATGGTCGACACGAAAAACCGGATTCCCGAACAGGCTTCAGCCACCAGAAACTTGCCTTCCGGAATCTGAATATACAAACCCTCTCGAAACACCGGTATGCCGAACATGCCCAGCAACGCGACCGAAAGATCCGCAGTGATTCGCTGAAAAAGAGGTACGAGTTCTTCTCCAACCGGGATGGAAAACAACATGAAGCACAATGGAAACAGAATCTGTCGCGCTACACCCCATCCCACCGCCATGGCAATCATGACGGGCAGCATAGAAAAGCTCGCCATGTGCATGAGTAAGTCGATATCACCGGCATAGGCGAACATCAATACCGGAACAAGAGGCAGGAAAAGCACCAGAAATCGCGCATCGAAAGCGGGTTCAATGGCAAGCACCGTAGAACGCTTCAAATAGATTAAATATAGCGAGAGCGGGATCACAAAGTAGCAATGGGTAAAGGTGTTGGAGTTTTCCCAAACATTCATGGCAGAACGCAAGGATTCGAAATTAAGTCCCACCCACAGCGCAAACAACGCCAGCAACCAATACAAGTAACGAAATCGCAACCAGCTACGCTCCCGTAGTAACACCTCGCCCAACCGCTCCACTAGAAACTCTTTGCACAGGAAATGCTGAACATCAGAACAACGTCCAATTAAGTGCTATTCGAATCGACAGTGCTTCATATTCGCGCGACGCGCGCTCACTGTTTCTTCGATGTGAAAATTGTATGCGCCCATCCACCGAGACATCTTGAGTCAGCGTTTTATTTAATCCCGCTGAATAAACCGAAAGCCGGTCGATGCCCGTATCAACTCGACCAAAATCACTTTCACGAAAACGATAGGCGTAGGTTGCGCGCAATCCTTGTTGGATATTCTGATTGAGCGCGACCCGCAATTCGCGCATTTGTTCCTTCAAGTTGGCCTGCTCAAACGACTCATTCTGCCACATTGCACCGAATTCGTAGCCGTAATCAACAAGGTCGCGCGCGACCGTCGCATTCACCCGCTTGCGCGAGACAATATCATTACGACTAATGCCTTCCGGCAGGTCCTGCCGAACGCCTTGCTCATCTACGAACGAAGTAAAGCCGATGGAGGTGTCGGTGATATTCTGGGTATATTCAAGCAGTAAGTCGTGCCAGAAAATGTCCGTTTGAGAAAGAGAGAGGGACACAAAGTTCGACTCCACCTCATTACTGGCTTCAGGTTTCAATCGTGTACGACCAAGCTGCGCACCCGCCTGGCCGCGCACCAACTGCCTGACGGCGCCCACCGTAACGCGTGAATCGGCGTACTCCTCCAACTCGTCGCCATCGATAATTTCGCGGTGACTGAGGTCAAGCGAAAATGAAGTGCGCGGGTTGTACAAGTAGCTCAGCCCAAGATTTCCATCCATGCTCTCTGAGTCAGACACATCCTCATCCGAGTTCTCAACACTTGTGTAAGAAGACGAGAGATTCACACCCAGAGTGGGGCTTATCTGATAACGAATAACCGGCCCGGTTTGCACCACATTGCGATATTCACGATTGTTTGGCGTGTCGTCGGCCGCCGCATCATTGAGCACTTGTGTACGGGTGAACGATGTGCGCCAATCCAACAGAGATTCGACAAAGCCCAGATTAATGAGACCGAAGCCACTGGTGATCGAGGTTTCATCGTCAAAGGTATCATTCAAATAGTAGCGATGTTGCGCACGAAAATTCGCCGACGCCTGAAAATTCTTGCGCTGCTCTTCGACAGTGGCCGCAAACCCAATGGTGTGCTCTGTATCCGCTTCTTTATTGTGCGACACAAGTGCCACGTTGTCGCTGTAATCAAGCGCCGTGTTCATGGTACCGGTAATCTCAACCGCGTGGAGGTATGGCACCGCAAATAGGGCCAGAAAGAGCCCATGAATCAAACCGTGCCTTTTAAAAGAGGAGATATCCATATTCCTGTTCGCGTCAGTTGTTGTAGACCAGCCCGGAAAGCTTCTCTTTGCCCACTATCTCTATTGCTGCATCAATTTCGTCCATTGTCGCACCACCGTGCGGTACCACCAGCAACACCATGTCGGCAATCTCTGAGAGTATGCGGGCCTCGGAGGAGTCATTAATCGGAGGCGCATCAACGAAGATGTAGCGGTCGGGATAACGGGAGCGAATTTCATCGACAAAACCAAGCATTTTATCCGAAGAAAAGTATTCTGCCGCCGCCTCACTATTGCCACCAATAGGAATAACACGTAAGCGCGGAATCCCGGTAGCATACACCACATCTTTAACCTGAATGGCTGGATTACTGAGGTAGTCCGTCACGCCATTACTGGAATCACCAATCACCAATTCATGCAGCGAAGGCGAATACAAATTGGCGTCAATCAACAAACTGGTCTTGGTTTTGTCGAGAGCGAAAACCGCAGCAAGGTTGGTGGCCATATAACTTGCACCGCCACCGTGAGAGATTGAACTGACCATACACACAAAGTTTTTCTTCTTGTTCACCTGCATCAACTGGGTGCGTAGCTCCCTGAAAATATTCAGCATTTTCAGGTTCGACATGCCTGGATAGATGATTTTCATACGATCCAACTGGTCGTGAGAAAAGGCATCCACCTCACCCATTCTCGCAATGGCGGCCTGTTCAGCTTTCTCTTTGTCGCTACTATTACTGTTAAACAGTGTTTTCACTTCACCGGAACTTTTCACATCCTTCACCTTTTAGCCCCCAAAGAGCTTTTCTAGCACGCCAAGCTTGGATGCGAACGCCAAGCCGCCGTAAGCAGCCATAATGAGCAAACCCAGAAATACACACAACATCATATCCATACGAAACATGCGTTTAGTAAAGGGTGTATTCACGTGAGGCACCACCGCCAGAACAGGCACTCCCAAGGATTGTAAACGCTCTGGAAAACGCACACGGGGGTCGAGTACCACAAAGGCTAAAATCGCACCAATTATGGCACACACGCCGGCAATAGGCCCCAGGAGTACAAAATGCAAAAAGCGTAAACCAGTAGGATTCAAGGGCGGTAAAGCCGGCTCCTGAATCCGATAGGTAACGCCCTGCCCCTCCACGTTCAGCGTCATCGAAAGGCGTGCCTTTTCTTTTCGCTCCAGCATGTCTTCGTATATACGGCGCGTTACCGTGTAGTCTCGCGTAAGCTCTGCTTCTTCAGCGGCACGCTCGGCAATCCGTTTGCGACGCTCATATTCCTGTTTGAGTAGCGCGTTGAGCGCAGTAAGCCGTTTTTCCTTTGCCTTGAGATCGGTACTTACCTGAGATAAACGGCTACGCAACTCCTGATAAAGGGGATTAAGTACCAGTTCATCCTCTGAGGTATTACTGCCTTCACCATTCTTTCCGGCTTCCTCCGCCTCCCGAATCGCGGATTTTACGTCTTCGATTTGATATTTGAGGCTCACCACATCCGGATAATCTTCAGTGTAGGTGAGCAACAATGCACTCAACCGGGCCTGCAAGTCTTCCAGTCTGCGTACATAAACATCGGCCCGTTGGCGAGTGGCCGAAAACTCGGACTCATCGGCCAATTGCCGCTCAAGCGCCTTGATGGTCGTGCGGTCTTCGTCGAGGCTGATTTTCAGTTCTTCGATCTGATCCCTAAGGCGACTGATACTGGCATCAACATCGTTATCCCTGCCATCAAAATTGTAAGCCCTGAATTCCTTGAGACGCTCCTCAGCGAGGAGAAGCTGATCTTTATACTGGTTTACCTGATTATCAATAAACAAAAAAGCTTCGCGACTTTCAGAGCGCTGCTCCTCGGAGCTCGTTCTGATAAAAATATCAATTACGGCGTTGATCACGCGATAAGCGTCTTCCGCTGTACTGTCGGAATAGCTGACTTTGATGTAACTGGAGCCAAGCCCCTGTACCTGAATTTTGTTGCGAAGCTGGTTAATCTTCTGCCCCATTTCTTCAGCACTCTCAAAGGAGTCCAAGCCATATACCGACTCAACCACCTGCTTGAGAATGCGAGGAGAGTGCATCATATCCCTTACCACCCGCGTCTGGTTTTGCACTTGCGATTGCGCCGCCTGATTCTGCAGCAGGGGTTTGAGAATATTCTGGTTGTCCGCAAATATCGTGGCGGTTGTTTCGAACTTCGACGGCCAGCTCATGCCGATCAGCAGCACGATAAAACTGACCACTGCAAAACCGAAGAGGCAGAGAAACTTTCTCTGCCAGATTTCACGGATCACAACATGGGCATATTTTACCAGTAGTGAGAAGTCCATTTGCGCTTAAAACCCTCGCTCGGGAACGGTAATGATATCCTGAGGGAACAAAATGTAATTGGAATCCAGCACGCCTTTTTCGAGAATATCATTCAGGTAAATAGGATACACTTTTGCACCTTCTTTGGTCTGACGGTACAACTTGGCCTCGTTACCATTCGCAAAGGGTGACAGGCCACCCGCAGCCAGAATCACATCCAGCACGGTAATACCTTTGCGATAAGGAATCGACTGCTGCTGTGCCACAGCCCCGGTGACGCGAATGCGGTGAATAAATTCGGCACTGGTCGGGTTGGTAATAATCACCGTGACCTTGGGGTTACGAATGAAGTCTGCCAGCTTGGTTTCAATTTCTTGCGACAACTCGCTGGTCGACTTGCCATCAACGCGAATATCCCCCACCAGAGGCACCGAAACCTTACCGTCCGGACGCACCGTGACGCCCACCGATAAATCCGGGTTGCGCCAGACACTCACTTGCAGGGCATCGCCGATACCCACCAGATACTCATCCACCACACCGATACTTGACTCGACCGGCTGTTCATCCACGGTATTCACCGTTGAGCAGCCCGCGAGCCCCAGCGAAAGCGCGCCGACGATAAAGGAAAAACGCAAGAGTTGATGTTTCATGAATAGTCCCTTCTGTTCATTTTGCAATTATTCGTTTTTGACCCCTAGCAAACCACCAGAAAGCATAGCAGCTTTGCGTTGTACATAGTGATCGTTTATCGATGCAGAGAAAGTAATACCCCAGCGCGCGCGTAATTCCTGCTTGGGCGCTCACTACCGTTCATTTCAATACACACCAAAGGCTGAGATATGGCGCTTGTATCAGTGCCGGGCGGCTTTGTCTGCAAAGCGAGACACTCCTTTTTCCGACGCCCGATGCCCGACGCCAAACAGCCTAATGCACCCCTTTTCCGAGCAACACCACCTCAACAGTTTGAATGACGATCAATATATCGATAAAGAAGCTGTGATTCTTGACGTAGTACAAATCGTATTTCAGCTTATTGCGCGCATCTTCCACCGACGCCCCATAGGGGTACTTTAGCTGCGCCCAACCCATCAATCCAGGCTTTACACGATGCCGCGCATCGTAAAAAGGAATCTTTTCTTTGAGTTCTTCTACAAACTGCGGGCGTTCGGGGCGTGGCCCCACGAAACTCATGTCGCCTTTTAATACGTTATATAGCTGCGGCAACTCGTCGAGACGCGTATTACGGATGAACGCACCCACGCGCGTGACCCGTGCATCATTCTTTTGCGCCCACACTGCCTTACCATCCTTTTCAGCGTCCTGCGTCATGCTGCGAAACTTGTAAATGGCAAACTCTTTCCCGTTTAATCCAACACGAATCTGGCGATATAGAATGGGGCGGCCGGTCTCCAACACAATAGCGATGGCCGTAAGCAGCATGAAAGGCCAGGCAAGGGATACCAAAAGAAGCGCAACCGCCAAATCAAATACGCGTTTGATCGCATCACGCGTTTGCGAATACACAAAACCCTCGGAAAACAGCGCCCAACTCGGTCGCAGCATCGACACCTCGATCTTCAATAGCTCCCGTTCAATAAAGCCGAGCGGATCGGTCACGCGAATGCCTTTGAGCTTACAGTCGAGCAAGTCGTTAACGGGAATATTGCCGCCCTCGCTGCGACGACGTTCATCCGGCGCCACGACGATCTCACTGATATTATTTGCCTTTGCAAACTCCATAAGGTTTTCGGGCATGGGCAAGACTTGCGCCCCATCGACTTTCACCGGGCCATCGCCACAAGGGATACAGCCCATCACGGAGAAACTCAGCCGTTCATTCACCGGGTCAATTTTGCTGAGAATAGACTGCGCGGCCTCGCCTGCGCCAAGAATGATGACGTGGCGCGTAAGCTGAGCCATATCCACGAGCTTGAAAAAAATGAGTCGTGTGAGCAATACCACAACCAGCGCAAATCCCACCGCAAAAGCCAGCACACCGCGCCCCAAATAAAGCGAAGGGATAAAATAATAAATAATGGTCAGGCTCGCCGTACCGAGAAAGAAATAGCTCACTACGGTACGCAGCGCCATGCCGGTCATCCCTTCCCGAAAGGTACTGGTATACACCCCCATGGCCAGAGAACACACACTCAGAATGAGCGCGAAGGAACACATCTGCAGCCAGGGCAGCTCCAGGATAATTTCATAGGTGCCATCGAGGTTTCGTAAATACAGGCCAGCCTGAACCGAGCCCATCAGCAGCACAAACTCAATCGCCCCCAATAGCAGAAACTTGGAATGGAGGTAATGATTCAAAATCCTGATATGTGCCACGAATTCCTGCAACCCTGATTAATTCATAGTGATTCATGTTCGGTTTCACGCATCGGCGCGCTGACATGGAAATAGATACTGTGAAACCGGCTTGTCTTCCTTTACTATTCTGGAGGCTTTCCCAAGGCAGGAAGCAAAACAGGTGCATTATGCGGAATTTCTGAAACAAAAATAAGACCACACCCCAGATAAAGTGGTTATTTAACATTCTTTCTTCACCAACTGATAAATAAAGCAAATTATGGATAAACATCCCACCATCTGCGTGGTAGGCCAAGGCTACGTAGGACTGCCACTGGCTGTCGAATTTGGCAAGCAATACCCCACTATCGGTTTCGACATCAAACATGAACGCATCGCCGAGCTTCAGCAGGGCAAGGACAGCACCCTGGAATGCTCTTCTGAGGAGCTGGCAGCGGCCCAACAGCTGCGCTTTACCGACCAGGTTAAAGATATTACCGCCGCCAATGTATACATCGTCACCGTTCCCACCCCGATTGATCGCTACAAAACGCCTAATCTTACGCCTCTCATCAAGGCCAGCGAGATGCTCGGCAAAGTCGTTAAAAAAGGCGACTATGTGATTTACGAATCGACGGTGTATCCGGGCGCCACCGAAGAAGATTGCATCCCACTGATCGAGCTGGGTTCGGGCCTGAAGCTGAATGAAGACTTTTTTGCCGGCTACAGCCCGGAGCGCATCAACCCCGGCGACAAAGAACATCGGGTGACCAACATATTAAAAGTCACTTCCGGCTCCACGCCGGAAGCCGCCGAGTATATCGATAAACTCTATGCCAGCATTATCTCCGCCGGTACACACAAGGCCAGCTCCATTCGAGTTGCGGAAGCCGCCAAAGTCATCGAGAACACGCAGCGCGACGTGAACATCGCCCTGGTGAATGAACTCTCCCTGATTTTCGACAAGATGGGCATCGATACGCTCGAAGTGCTCGAAGCCGCCGGCACCAAATGGAACTTCCTGCCCTTTCGTCCCGGCCTTGTGGGTGGGCATTGCATTGGCGTTGACCCTTACTACCTCACCCACAAAGCGCAGTCGATAGGGTATCACCCCGAAATGATTCTGTCGGGCCGGCGCATTAACGACAACATGGCCGAACATATCGCAGAAAAGGTATTGCGCCTGATGACGCAGCGAAAAATTCAGGTAGTGGATGCCAACATTCTGGTGATGGGCCTGACCTTCAAGGAAAACTGCCCCGACATCCGCAACACCAAGGTGATCGACGTAATTCGCGAACTGCAGGGTTTCCATGCCAATGTGGAGATCTACGATCCTTGGGCCGACGCCGACGAGGTACAGGAGGAATACGGGCTCACGCTCACCGAGCAGCTACACACAGGTCGCTACGATGCGATCGTGCTGTGCGTCGGGCACGATGAGATTAAAGCACTTGGCGCAGAGCGCATTCATGCATTGGGCAAGGCAGCCCATATTGTCTTTGATGTGAAGCATATTCTGCCCAAAAACGAAGTGGACGCACGCCTTTGATTGCCACCTCAGCGGTTAAGGCACAGCGACATCAACACACATTGCGCAGAATCGGGAAAAGCTGTTATTTTGCGCAATGTTCTGCGTGGCTCTTACACCCGGGCAGGCAGCACACATCCCGACAACTCATTCAGGAAAAAGGACACCCAACATGAAACAACTTGTCACCTCGCTTTTTGTAGCCGGCACAATGGCAGCCACACCCGCACTGTCATTCGCGGATGACACGCATGGCAAACGCTATGCCGCTGTTGATATCGGTTTTTACAATATCGAAAACGATAATGCCGATCTTGACCTTGAGCTGACTCATGTTTCGGGTCGTGTAGGCGGGTTTCTGAACGACAACCTTGCATTGGAAGCCCGTTTAGGTACAGGCATTACAGATGATAAAAAAGAGGGCATTGTTAACGATACCGAAGTCAGTCTGCGCTATTTGGTGGGTGCCTATCTGCGCGCCGGTGCCAAGATAGGCAACAAACTGTTCCCCTATGTACTGCTGGGGTTTACCCGCGGTGACATCGAAACAGAGACTGGCAGCAGCAGCGACAACAATGCCGAAACCGACACTTCATATGGAGCCGGTGTTGACCTTAACCTGTCCGGACTTACCGTCGCACTGGAATACGCCAATCTGATTGACAAGGACGATACAAGCTATTCCGGCTTCTCCATTGGCCTGAAAAGTACATTTTAAGCCGCACCCTCCTTGCTCACGCCCTGCACAATGGTGCAGGGCCAGCTTGGCCAAGTTTACGTACCGCCTCAATTAAGGCATGACAATAATCAAGCAAGTGGATTAACATAATCCACACATAAAAAAACACACGGAATGTAAGAATAATGATGATCTTGAATCGCCTGAGGGCAGGAGCCATAGGCGCCCTGACCTGCACCCTTCTTGGTGGCTGTGCCACTTCTTCAGTCTTCAACCCGTATCCCAATCAAGCCATGGACATGAAAGCCGCGCTCGCACCCGAACCCGAGCTGCCGCCCGGCACCCCACCCCGGATTGATCAGATTCTGTTGGAACTCGCTGAAGAGCGGGAAAGTGCCGACGCCATGCTCTACATGATGGAACGCGGTCGACTCGCCCAGTTGACCTCGCGCTTTGAAGAGAGCAAACAAGACTTCCAGCTGGTCATCGACAAGTTTGAAGAGTCTGATCTGGCCTCAACAGTAGAAGTGTCCAACCTGGGCGCACAAGGCGCCTCCATGCTCACCAACGATAATGCCTTACCATATCGCGGCGCCGGCTATGAACGTATTTTTACGCACCATCACCAGGCCTTTAACTACTGGGGATTAGGTGACATAGAAGGCGCCTCCGTGGAATTTCGCAAGGCCGGGCTGGAGCAACAGGTGTTGCTGGAGAAATACGAGAGTGATATTGCCGAAGCCCATGAGGAAGCCGAAGAAAACGAAATCGATCTCAGTACACTGCCTGCGGAATTTGCAGGCCTTGATACAGTGGCCGGCGAGATTAAAAGCTCCTTCCAGAACGCCTATACCTTTTACTCCTCAGCTATTTTCTGGGAAGCCATTGGCGAGCTGAACAGCGCACTCATCGACTTCAAAAAAGCGTTGGAGATAAACCCCAGCGCCGAGGTAATTCAGCAGGATATTGCACGTGTATCACGCAAGCTGGGTATGACCGTGGATAGCGACGTGGCACTGCCGGCAGAAAATGAAGGCGCCGTGGTGATCGTGTTTGAAGACGGCTTCGTGCCGTCAAAAAGCGAAATCAAAATCCCTATCCCTATGGCCGATGGCGGCTTTATTTCACTGGCCTTCCCCTACTATGAAACCACTGACTGGCCGCATAGTTCGCCACTGAAAGTGCTCGATGAAAACTTTACCGATCACGGCATGACCTATCCCATCGCCAATGTAGGCGCCCTGGCGGTCAAAGATCTTAAAGAACGCATTCCTGAAATGCTGGTACGCCAAACCCTGCGCGGCATTACCAAATACCAGCTGCAGAAGCAGTCTGGTGAACACCTCGGGCTCGCAGGCAGTCTGGTCGCCAACATCTATAATATGGTGTCGGAAAGCGCGGATCGCCGCAGCTGGCTCACGCTTCCCAATACCGCTCAGGTCATGCGCCTGCACCTGCCGGCGGGCGAACGCGAACTGACGCTTAGCACGCCTACTGTGCAAAAAAACGTCAAGCTTGAAGTAGACCCGCAACGTACCACATTATTGCGCGTGATAAGCGTTAACAATCACCTGATCCCGCAGATCTTCACGATCTAGGCACACCACGAGGAAGACACCGTGAACACTTACCACAAAAAAGCCCTCCCCCTGATGCTCAGCGCGCTCTTACTGGGCGGCTGCGCAGTCAATGAAACCGCAACGGTGAAGGTGGACGGCGCCACCAAGGAACAGATCCTGGAGTCCAACAGCGGTTTTCTGTCAGCCAGCCTTGAAATTGCCGACACCAAAGTTGGCTATGCGGGCGATTTAATGAAGGCACAAGTCACCCTCAAGAACAGCTCTCGCAGCGACCTGAGCTTTCGTTATAAATTCAAATGGCTGGACAAAGACGACTTCGAAATTGCCATTGACGGGCGCCCCTGGACGCCCCTAACGATCACCGCCTACGAGAGCAAGTCGGTGCAGGCGATCGCCCCGAACCCGACCGCAAAATCCTTCCGTATAATGGTTCAAGACTAATAATTCATTCTTCAAGGAGAACACCATGAAACACCTTAAAATACTGACCGTCGTAATGGCCACGCTGATACTGAGCGCTTGCGCCAGCGGCCCAAAAGTATCCTATGGGGATGCGACCGCCGTTGAAACCACCACCACCGGTTTCGGCTCCACCGATCTGCAAACCATCGCCGCGACACTGGTTGATGATCTGCTCTCGTTCCCACCCATTGTGCAAATGACGGCCAATCGTCGCCCCGTGGTATTTGTCGACCGCATCAAGAACAAAACCACCGAGCACATCGATACGGAGTCCATCACCGATTCGGTACAAACCAAACTGCTGAAATCCGGCAAATTTCGCTTCGTAGACATGACAGCCGTCAAAGCCGTACAGGAACAACTCAACTTCCAAATGGACAGCGGTATGGTCGATCCAGGCAAAGCCGTGGCATTTGGCAAACAAACTGGCGCGGAATTCATGCTGTATGGCAATATGTCGAGCATCGTAAAGCGTAACAGCAGCACCAAGGACGTGTACTACAAGTTCACGCTGAAGATGGTCAATCTCGAGAGTGGCATCATGGAATGGGCTGGCGAGAAAGAAATTCGTAAAACCGGCGAAAAGTCTTTCTTTTCTCTCTAAGCCAATCAGGCCCACTCTGAAATAACCGAAAGCGCAGTTGATATCAGCAATTGCGCTTTTTTTTATCTCAAGGCTTTTTATCTCAATTAAGAACTCCGAGGTTTCAGGATGCATCTACGTCTCATTACCCTCGCCTTCATGCTTCTTTTCTCTCTCACAGCATGGACGCAAACCACTTTAAAAGAAGAAAGCGCCACCGGCTATGGCGACACTTATCAAAAAGCGCTCGCCGCCGCGCTGTTCAATGCCGTGAATCAAAGCAAAGGCCTGACCGTGCACAGCGAAAAACAACTGCGCGTCGATCTCGAGCACCTGTTCAGCGAACAAGCCCATAGCGTCAAAGGCAGCATTGGCGTTGAGGAACAAATATTTACGCTCTCAAAGGGCTGGATCGACTCCTATCGCATCACCAACACTCGCGAGCCCAAAGATAAGGATGGCAACTGGTCCGTCAGCATTATGGCCAAGATTCCCCACCACGAAACCAGCGTGGAAGGTGATACGCGAAAACGCATTGCCGTCATGCCTTTTCGCTTCGCCCACAGCACCTACGCCATTGATCAGCGTGGTAACGGCAGCAACGCCTACCAGCTATCGCAGCGCATTCGCGATCGCATCCTGACGAACCTCACCCAAAGCCAGCAACTGCTGGTGCTCAATCGCAACTTCACCAGCGACTTCACCTCCGAAAAAGCCCTGCTCTCCTCCGACAACGTGCCGCCCCGCGAAGCTGCCCGGCTGGGTCAGGTGGCCGGTGCCGACTACATGGTAGTGGGCAACATTCACAAACTGCAGACCGAGACGGAAACCAAGGACTTCTACGGCATGAAGAAAACCACCATGACCGACAAAATCGATCTTTCCTACCAGCTGATCGAAGTGGCGAGTCAGAAAGTGGAATGGGCCGACACCATCAAAACGGAGGTGCCGCGCAAGGACGAAGAAAGCACCGATGACACCCTCGACCATGTCGCCAAACTGGTCACCGCAAGCGTTCTGGATCTGCTCTTTCCCATCAAAGTGCTCGATATCGCCGGGGCAGACCAGATTTATCTCAATCAGGGTCAGGCACGACTGCAACCCGGCAGTGAGCTGGCGCTGTATACCAACGGTCGTACACTGACGGACCCCGATACCGGCATCGAAATCAAGATCGATGGTAAAAAGGTGGCTACGCTGGTGGTGGAGCAGGCCGAGGCCAAGTACAGCATTGCCCGCTTGAAAGAGGGCCAGATCGACAAGGTGAAGAAAGGTGATGTCGTGCGCCAGTTGCCGCTTGTCGACAATGACCCGCACGCAGCAAAAGAAGTACGCGAAACGCCAGGCTCCAGCGAAGCGCCGGTGAACTGGTAACCCGGTTCGGCTCACAAAAAAGGGGGGAGTGCTTGGGCACTCCCCCTTTTTTAGTGCATCTTTGCTATTACCGGCGCAGTCAGAACGTAATGCGTTCCTTATCGCTAAGCCCCAGATTATCCCACACCCGCAGGCTTGGCTCGGCCTGATTGAGGGTGTAGAAATGCAGACCGGGTGCGCCAGCATCCAGCAACTGCTGACACATACGCGTGACAACCGATTCACCGAAGGCTTTAATGCTCTCCACATCATCGCCATATGCCTCAAGCTGCTTCTTGATCCAGCGCGGGATTTCCGCGCCACACATGTCGCTGAAGCGCACGAGAGACGAGTAATTGGTGATCGGCATAATGCCCGGCACGATGGGAATATCGATACCCATTTTTTCCACGCGGTCGACAAAATAAAAGTAACTGTCGGCATTGAAAAAATACTGGGTGATGGCACTGTTCGCCCCGGCATCCACCTTCTTCTTGAAATTAAGCAAGTCGGCTTCGGCACTGGGCGCCTGAGGATGAAACTCGGGATACGCCGCCACTTCAATATTGAAATGATCGCCGCTGTGCTCGCGGATGAATGCCACCAGTTCGTTGGCGTATTTCAATTCACCGGCAGACCCCATGCCCGAGGGCAGATCACCGCGTAAGGCGACAATACGATTCACCCCATGCTGCATATACAAATCCAGCAGCGAGGCGATGTTCTCCTTGGTAGCACCGATGCACGACAAATGCGGTGCGGTAGATATGCCCTGATCCTGCAGGCTAAGTACGGTATCGATGGTGCGCTCCTGCGTGGAACCGCCGGCACCGTAGGTCACCGAAAAGAAATCCGGCATGCGTCGTGCCAGCTCATCTCTCACCACCTGAAGTTTTTCACTGCCAGCCGCAGTTTTAGGCGGAAAAAATTCGAAACTGAAACGGCGTTTGAACTGTTTCTGGGTTTGCATGAAAACCTCGTTTATGCGTGACGCTCAATGGGAGACGGAAGAAGCTTTACTTCTTCATCAACCGAAAGCATATCAATAACTCGCTGATCTTTGCTGTGCCAACTGATAAAGGGAGAAGAGGGGCGCCAATTTCCGGCGTCTTCCATCTCCCATCCCGCGTCTTCCGTTAGTATTTGTACGACTCTGGCTTGAACGGCCCTTCCTGTGGCACGTTGATATACTTGGCCTGCTCGTTGGTCAGCTTGGTGATCACGCCACCAAAACCTTCAACCATATCCTTCGCCACTTCTTCATCGAGCTTTTTAGGCAGTACTTTCACGTACAGATTTTCAGCTTTCTGCTCGGCGGGCAGATCGGCGAATTTACGCTCATACAGATACATTTGTGCCAGTACCTGATTGGCAAAAGAGCCATCCATAATGCGCGAGGGGTGACCGGTGGCGTTACCCAGGTTCACCAGGCGCCCTTCCGACAACAGGATAAGGTGGTCGTTCTCGGCACGGTTACGGTAAACCTTGTGCACCTGCGGCTTCACCTCTTCCCACTCCCAATGCTCACGCATGTAGGCCGTGTTGATTTCGCTATCGAAGTGTCCGATGTTACAGACTACAGCGCCGTTCTTGAGCGCTTGCAACATGTTCGCATCACAGACGTCCACGTTACCGGTGGTGGTCACGATCAGATCCGTAGTGCCCAGTAGATCTTTGTTGACGCCATCCAGCGTACCGGTGTTGATACCGTTGATGTAAGGGGATACGACTTCGAATCCATCCATACATGCCTGCATCGCACAAATGGGATCGATTTCTGTGACTTTCACGATCATGCCTTCCTGACGCAGAGAGGCGGCTGAGCCTTTACCCACATCCCCATAACCAATCACCAGTGCTTTCTTGCCCGACAACAGGTGATCGGTGCCACGCTTGATCGCATCGTTCAGGCTGTGACGGCAGCCGTACTTGTTGTCATTCTTTGATTTGGTGACCGAGTCGTTCACGTTGATCGCCGGCACCTTGAGCGTGCCTTTTTCCAGCATTTCGAGCAAACGATGCACACCCGTGGTGGTTTCTTCCGAGATACCGTGAATCTTGTCGAGCATGGCGGGGAATTTGGTATGTACCATTTCGGTCAGATCACCACCATCATCCAGAATCATGTTGGCATCCCACACCTGATCACTGCCCTGCTCGGCCAGAATAGTCTGCTCGATGCACCACAGAAATTCTTCTTCCGTCTGGCCTTTCCAGGCAAACACGGGAATACCGGCTGCTGCAATCGCCGCCGCCGCGTGATCTTGCGTGGAGAAAATATTACAGGATGACCAACGCACTTCTGCGCCCAGATCCACCAGTGTTTCGATCAACACGGCCGTCTGAATGGTCATATGAATACAGCCCATCACCTTGGCACCCGCCAGCGGCTGCTCGTCTTTGTACTTACGACGCAGCGCCATCAGCGCTGGCATTTCGCCTTCGGCGATATCGATTTCTTTACGGCCCCACTCGGCGAGGCTGATGTCTGCTACTTTGTAGTCAGTGAATGACATAATTGTCTCCGCTAGATGCAATACGGGAGACGGGAGACGCCCGCCGCCGTTATTACTGGTGTTTAAGTTTACTGATCAAGGCGCTTAACTTGGCAAATAGGTGCTCGATGCTTCCAGCTATGTGCTCTGTCAGTTTTGTATCGTGCAATTGTTCGCTGAGTGTTAATTGAGTATCCAGTTCCATCAATGAACCACGAGCAATCAGTAAAAATCGCGCAAATTCCTTATCAGATTGTCTGGCCGCACCTTCGGCAATATTTGACGGTATGCTGACTGCGCTTCTCCGCATTTGGGAGAACAGCCCGAACTGTTCCGACTTGGGTAGGCTCTCGGTGATCATGTAGATATCTTTCACAAGGCTCATCGAAAGCTTCCAGACATCCATGCGCTTGTGTCGTTTTTCCATAATCAGCACCTCCATGTGCACACTATTTGTTTAATTATTTAAGGTGACGGGCGCACGGATCAGCGTCTCCCGTCTCCCGCTTACAGCCCCGCCCCCGCTTTCAGTACGTCGGCCTTGTCGGTGTTTTCCCAGGTAAATTCGGGCTCGGTACGGCCAAAGTGGCCGTAGGCCGCTGTGCCACGGTAGATGGGGCGACGCAGATCCAGCATGTCGATAATGCCCTGAGGACGCAGATCGAAATGCTCGCGCACCAGCTCGGCAATCTTGCTCTCTTCCACCTTGTTGGTACCAAAGGTATTGATGGAAATAGAAGTGGGCTCTGCCACACCAATGGCGTAAGACACCTGAATCTCGCAGCGATCAGCCAGTCCGGCCGCAACAATGTTTTTGGCGACATAACGGCCCGCATACGCAGCCGAACGGTCAACCTTGGAGGGATCCTTACCGGAGAACGCCCCGCCACCATGGCGCGCCATGCCACCGTAGGTGTCTACAATGATCTTACGGCCAGTCAGACCACAGTCGCCCACGGGGCCACCGATCACGAAGTTACCGGTAGGGTTGATGTGAAACAGGGTGTCGCTGTGCAGCCACTCAGCCGGCAATACAGGCTTCACGATCTCTTCCAGCACCGCCTCACGCAGGTCACCCAATTTGATATCGGGGGCGTGCTGAGTCGATAGCACTACTGCATCCACGGCCACCGGCTTACCATTCTCGTAGCGCAGCGTCACCTGACTCTTGGCATCGGGGCGCAACCAGGGCAAAACCTTGTTCTTGCGCAGTTTAGCCTGACGCTCCACCAAGCGGTGCGAGTAATAAATGGGCGCTGGCATGAGCACGTCGGTTTCGTTGGTCGCATACCCGAACATCAAGCCCTGATCGCCCGCACCCAGGTCCTTGTTGTCGGCTTCATCGACGCCCATGGCAATATCGGAAGACTGCTTGCCTATGGCATTCAGTACCGCACAGGAAGCACCATCAAAACCCACGTCGGAGCTGTTGTAACCGATATCGAGAATGACATCACGAATCAGATCTTCAAGATCGATATAGGTAGAAGTCCGAACCTCACCCGCCACAATGGCCATACCGGTTTTGACCATGGTCTCCACCGCGATACGGGCGTGGGGGTCATCTTTCAGCATGGCATCCACAATGGCATCGGAAATCTGGTCGGCCATTTTATCGGGATGGCCTTCGGAAACCGATTCCGAGGTAAAGATGGCATATTCACTCATAACGAAATCCTTTATAACGATGAAGAAGCGGCCGCATTCGTCGCAACAGCCGCCGGTTTGATAAATGTGCGCAACTGAATCTGAAACCCGTTACGCAATCCAATAAATACACTTTCGTCCTCACACAGCCCCGCGCGTTCGGCCCAATTACTCAGTTCCTGCGGCTCAAAGCCCAGCCAGATATCACCACAATTCTCACGCGCCCACTCCTGATTGTGGTGCGATAAATCGCACACCACCAGCAACCCTGAGTCGTTCAACAGCGCCGCGGCATCCTCGAAAATCTGCGCCGGTGTGGGCACATGGTGCAGCACCATATTCATCACCATGGCATCCACGCGAATGCCTTCCTTTCGGTAGGCCTGCGTATCACCAAGATAGAAATTCACGTTAGTCAGCCCTTCTTCCAGAGCATAACGCTGGGCTTTGTCGAGCATGGCTCTGGAATTATCGAGCGCCGTCACCTGGGCATAACTCATCGCCAGAGGTTTGAGAAACCACCCCTCACCCGGCCCCAGCTCCAGCACGTGCGCATCGCGAGACAGTCCGGATTTGCTCAGCAGCTCAAAACTGGCATCGGCATATTGCGCGTAGTCGGAAATCATCTCCTGATGTGCCGAAAAAGCCTCGGCATGACGTGCGAAAAACGCCCGCGATTGCACCGCCCGTTGCTCGCGAATATCTTCAATGCCCTGTTGCAACGCCTCAGATAAATCAAATCGGTCGATGAGTCGAAACAGTTGCTCGATCGCTTCGGCATCCTGGTCAGGGTGCCGATTGAAGGGGCGACGATAAAAAATGGCATTGCCTTCGCGCTGCGCTTCAACCAAACCGGCTTTGCTCAACACCTTGAGGTGATGGCTCATGCCCGACTGCTTGGTGCCAAAGAGCTGCGTTAGCTCCAGTACACCAAAGGTATCGGACTTAAGCACCTGCAGAATCTGTACGCGCAGGGG
>JBFHUL010000027.1:0-38744 GCA_041590075.1 Oleiphilaceae bacterium | reverse complement strand
TTTGAGCAGGAAAAGCCCGAATATGTGTTTCTTGCGGCTGCCAAAGTAGGGGGTATTCACGCCAACAACATCTACCCTGCGCAGTTTATCTACGACAATCTGATGATGGAGTGCAACATCATTCAGGCCGCCCATGAGGCAGGCGTTAAACGTCTGTTGTTTTTGGGAAGCTCCTGTATTTATCCAAAGTTGGCCGAGCAGCCCATGCAGGAATCGGCGCTGCTCACGGGCAAACTCGAGCCTACTAACGAACCCTATGCCATCGCTAAAATCGCCGGTATCAAGTTGTGCGAGTCCTATAACCGCCAATATGGCTGTGATTACCGCTCGGTGATGCCCACCAATTTGTATGGCCCCGGCGATAACTTTCACCCTGAAAACAGTCATGTGATTCCTGCATTATTGCGTCGTTTTCACGAGGCGAAAGCGCAGGGCGCTGCGTCGGTCGAAATCTGGGGTACGGGCGCGCCCAAACGTGAATTTTTGCATGTTGATGATATGGCTGCAGCCTGTGTGCATGTCATGGCTTTGCAATCAGCTGAATATGAAACGGCAGTTGAACCTATGCAGTCGCATATCAATGTGGGCACCGGTGTCGATGTAAGCATTCGGGAGCTGGCTGAAACGATTAGCGAGGTGGTGGGCTTTGAGGGTGCAATCACATTCAATACCGAGATGCCCGATGGTGCGCCCAGGAAACTCATGGACGTGAGCCTATTGCGCAGCATGGGGTGGCAGCATCGCTGGTCATTACGGGATGGTTTGGGCGATGCCTACCGCTGGTTTATCGCGCACCAAGAAGATTTTCGACAAGCCTGATCGTTAAAAAATTAAGGATGGAATCAATGCGCAAACTTGTTCCTCTCATTATGGCCGGCGGCAGCGGCACACGCTTGTGGCCGCTGTCTCGCAAGCTGTATCCCAAGCAATTTTTGTCGCTTATGTCTGAGCAAACCATGTTCCAGGAAACGCTCGCCCGTCTTGATGGAGCGGGCGATGCGCTGAATGTGGCCGCGCCTGTCATTGTATGTAATGAAGAGCACCGCTTTATTGTTGCGGAGCAGCTGCGTCAGGCGCGTCGGTCTGCGGCCGCCATCATGCTTGAGCCCGTCGGTCGCAACACGGCTCCTGCTGTGGCGCTGGCGGCGCTGCAGGTGGCGCAAGAAGATCCGGAGGCCATATTGCTGGTGTTGGCGGCGGACCATGTGATGCGTGACGTGGCGGCTTTCCATAGCGCTTTGGAACAGGCTATCCAGGGGGCGAGGGAAGGGAAACTGGTAACCTTTGGGATTGTGCCGCGCGCGCCTGAAACCGGGTATGGTTATATTAAGGTGGGTGAGGCACATGGTGCATTGTCCGACGTGGCGGCCTTTGTAGAAAAGCCCGACGCGGCCACGGCACAGGCTTATCTCGATGAGGGCTGCTATCTTTGGAACAGCGGGATGTTTATGTTCAAAGCGTCCGTGTATCTCGCTGAGCTCAAGCAACATCGCCCCGATATTCTCTCGGCGGTGGAGAAAGCATTTGCGCAGACCTCTCGGGATCTGGATTTTACCCGTGTAGATGCAGAGGCTTTTGCGGCCTGCCCGGAAGACTCGATTGACTATGCCGTGATGGAAAAAACCCGCGATGCGGTGGTGGTGCCGCTCGATGCAGGCTGGAGCGATGTGGGGTCCTGGTCTTCATTATGGGAAGAGAGCCCGCAGGATGCCGACGGAAACGTGAAGCGTGGCGACGTGTTGACCCATGATGCGCGGAACAACCTGTTTTTGAGCGATAACAAACTCATTGCCGCCGTGGGTGTGGAAGAGCTCGTGGTGGTGGACACGCCCGATGCCGTCATGGTCAGCCATAAAGACCGCGTGCAGGAAGTAAAAAGTATCGTTAAGCAGCTTGAAAAAGCGGGCCGCTCGGAAGCGACGATTCATCGCGAGGTCGCCCGCCCTTGGGGCACCTACGACTCCATCGATATGGGTGAGCGTTTTCAGGTGAAACGCATTACCGTGAAACCCGGTGCCAAACTCTCGTTACAGATGCATCACCACCGCGCCGAGCACTGGATTATTGTGTCGGGTACGGCGCTGGTGACCATCAACGATGAAACGAAAATGCTTTCCGAAAACCAGTCGACCTATATCCCCATTGGCGCCACGCACCGCCTGGAGAACCCCGGCAAACTGCCTTTGGAAATGATTGAGGTGCAGAGCGGATCGTATCTGGGCGAAGACGACATCGTGCGTTTCGACGACAACTACGGGCGGAGTTAGGTGGCGCTCGTTGATGTAGAGTGTGTAAGACGGAATGCGCACAAGCGCAAGGGCACAAAAGAAGCCGCAAGCACTCTCGAACATCTGGTCAAATCTGTTATCATTCCGCGCTTGGGGCGCCCGGTTAGGGTGATCCTTTGGTTCCCGGGTCGTTGAGTGCGGTATACGTGTTCACCCGGTGGGTAAATGTATTCCCTTACACTGCCGTGTTGCTCTTCATAAAAAGGTTATTGGCAGACAGGGTGTTTCAGTCAGAGAGTCGTAAATGTCTACACAGAGTGTTTCAAAAAAAATATTTATAAGTGCACTGGTTTCGTTACCTTTTCCTTTTTTATTGTTGCTCGCGCTGGATGCCGGTTCCGGTTTGCCCGGCGAGATGGGCGCGGTAGCTTTTTTGGGTAGTAACGAAGGTCCTAATTTCTATATTGTTGCCTGGTTGTTTTTTGTGCTGGCGTCCATCCTCGATGTATTGTTCATTCGCCCAACCAGCAGCGTTGCGGAAGAGTTTGAAGGGGATGACGATGATGACAGCGGTGTGGCCGAGGGCAAAGAGAGCGGCATCGTAAAGTGGTTCAATGTAAATAAGGGCTTCGGCTTTATTACGACCGATGCGGGTGAGGATGTGTTTGTGCACTTCCGTTCGATTAGAGGGCGAGGTCGTCGTTCTTTGCGTCAGGGGCAGAGCGTACGTTTTGATATTTCCCAGGGTGAAAAGGGCTTGCAGGCCGAGAATGTCTCTATTGTGAAATAGCGGATTCGCCTCCCCCAAAAAAACGCCGGCAATTGCCGGCGTTTTTCGTTTTTATCCCCACCGCACCAGGCGTTCCTGCTCGCCTTTTAATACCCACCACTGTTCACTGTCGAGCGCTTCATCTTCCTGCCAGCTGGCAGCGGAGCATCGCACTTCCACATTGAGCGTTACCGCGCAGTCGCGTGCGCAGTCGAGATCGGTATGCCAAGGCGTTTGCGCCGACTTGAACCATACGCTGGTGAACGCCTTGCCCGCAGCGCCGGGTGTGATCATCAGAGGAATGCGAGCATCTTTGTGTCGTACCTCAGTTGTAATCATCTTGCCGGCATCAAAACGCTGTGCCCAGTCTTCATGCGCAGAGATACCGCTGAAATGTGTGCTGAGCCATTTCAGCATATCATCTAGCGAGCCATTTTTTATGTAGATTTCAATGTCGGGCTGAGCCTTGGGAGCGTTCATGAATGACCTATTAGTGTTTGAAAAAGTGTTGCAAGCGGGCGATAAGCATACGGATATAGCAATACAGTGCGATCAGCCCACCGGGGGCACCAATCACCAGGCCGGCCAGGGCAAGCCATTCCTGTTCAGCGGAAGAGGGAAGCAGCAGGTTCACGTACACCACGGTGCCGATGCCCAGTAAAAAAGTGATGGCGCCCAATACAAAATACTTAAAGAAGTAGGCTTGTTGCTGGCCGGTATGCTGAGGACGTTTGTTCATTATTCAGCAGATTTTCGAAATAGATAAAAGTGTACATCGATGCGGGTAGTCAGGCTATCCAGGCGGTACACGCGAGCCTTGGCCGCTTCGGTTGTGCGCCAGAAATGAGGCGTCATGGTCAGCAGGTTACGGATATGTTCCGCTGAAGCCACGTGTAAAGTGTCGCGCCATGCACGCTGCTCAAGCAATTCTGCACCCGGTATAGCGGGCGTTGTTGAGGTTTCTTTGCTGCGAGGTGCGTCATACAGTGCGCTGCGCAAGCCGTCTAGGTGGGAGGGGCCTGCTTCTGCGATCAGAAGCAGGCCGCCGGGTTTGATGAGGCGCAAGGCTTCGCTTGTGTTGAGGCGACAAAACAGACAGCTCACCACATCGTGCGAGGCCGACTCGATGGGCGCTTGCGCAATGCTTGCAACCAACCACTGCAGGGCTTTGTTGCGACGCGTTGCAGCCTTGATAGCGGGAGTTGAAATATCGATGCCGGTGGTGGTGACGCTGTGGCTGTGAGACAGCATCGCGTGTATATATTGGGTGTAGTACCCTTCACCGCAGGCGAGATCGCAGAATGTGGCCATAGACGGCGCGTGGGTTTGCAGCATCTCCGTAGCCATGGCGGCGATGGGGGCATAATAACCCGCATTCAGGAAGTCACGCCGGGCCTCGACCATCTCGTGCGTATCGCCGGGCTGCTTGCTCTTTTTGTGCTGGCTCAGCAGTAAATTGAAGTAACCCTGCCGAGCTTGATCGAAACTGTGACCGTTAGGGCATGCCAGACGGCGTTCGTCACGATGATAATGCAGGGTAGCTTCACAAACCGGGCAGTGCAGATGTTTCATACTAGGCGAGCAACTTCACCAGTATGCGCTCGTAGATCTCGGAAAGATCATTCAGGTCGGTGATGCTCACATGTTCATCCACCTGGTGAATGGTGGCGTTGATGGGGCCGAGTTCCAGCACTTGCGCCCCGGTTGGCGCAATAAAACGCCCGTCGGAGGTGCCACCGGTGGTAGAAAGCGTGGTGTCTATACCTTTGATTTCCTTGATGGACTCGGTCGCGGCTTGTACTAACGGGCCGGCTTCGGTGAGAAAAGGTTGGCCGCTGAGATGCCAGTCGATGCTGTAATCGAGCTTGTGGGCATCCAGAATCGCATGTGTGCGTTGTTGCAATTCTTCGGCAGTGACTTCGGTTGAGAAACGGAAGTTGAACAGTATTTCCTTGCTGCCGGGAATCACATTGGTTGCGCCCGTACCGCTTTGGATATTGGTGATTTGAAACGAGGTCGCGGGGAAGAATTCGTTGCCGGCGTCCCACACCTCCGACACCAGTGCCGTGAGCGCTGGGCTGGCCAAATGAATGGGATTGGCCGCGAGGTGCGGGTAGGCAACATGCCCCTGTTTGCCCCGTACCGTCAACTTCGCATTCAGAGAGCCGCGGCGCCCGTTCTTGATCACATCACCGAGTACCTGGGTGCTGGAGGGTTCTCCCACCAGGCACCAGTCGATTTTCTCCTGCCGGGCTTCGAGCGTGTCGATCACTTTCACGGTGCCGTTTTTTGCCGGACCTTCTTCATCGCTGGTGATCAGCAGAGCAATGGAGCCTTTGTGATCGGGGTGCTTGGCAACGAAGCGCTCGCAGGCGGTGATAAAGGCAGCCAGGCTGCCTTTCATGTCGGCGGTGCCGCGCCCATGCAGAAAGTCGCCGTCAACGACGGCATCGAAAGGTGGATGACGCCATTCACTGGCCGGGCCGGTAGGCACTACGTCGGTATGGCCGGCGAAGGCCAATACTGGAGCGCTGTTACCGCGGCGCGCCCAGAGGTTAGTGACCTCTTCGAATACCAGCGTCTCGCTCTCAAAGCCCAGCGGTGTGAGTCGATCAGTCATCATTTGCTGGCAGCCTTTGTCGTCGGGCGTGACCGATGCACGACGAATCAAATCCTGGGTAAAGCGAATGGTCGGGGTATTGGGGTCACTCATAGGGCGTCGTCTTGTTGGTGAGTCATCGCATGGAGAAGCGGTGCTTCTCCATGTATTCATGGCGGCCGGTTTAGTTGTTGGCGTGCAGTGCTTCGTTCAGTTCGATGGCGGTTTTGTTGGTCAGGCACTCCACGCGACCGTTGGCGGAATTGCGACGGAACAGCAAATCTGCCTTGCCGGCCAGATCGCGGGCTTTCACGCTTTCCACCAGTTCGCCATCGTTGTCGAGTACTGCGACCTTGGTGCCGGCCGTCAGGTACAAACCGGATTCCACGGTGCAGCGATCACCCAGCGGAATGCCGATACCTGCGTTGGCGCCGATAAGGCTGTTCTTGCCGACTGAAATCACAATGTTGCCGCCTCCCGACAGAGTGCCCATGGTGGAGCAGCCGCCGCCCAGATCGGAGCCTTCGCCCACCATGACGCCGGCCGAGATGCGGCCTTCAATCATCGAAGTGCCCTCGGTGCCAGCGTTAAAGTTGACAAAGCCCTCATGCATGATGGTGGTGCCTTCGCCTATGTAGGCGCCAAGTCGCACGCGTGCGGTATCCGCAATGCGCACGCCGCCGGGTACCACGTAGTCGGTCATTTGTGGGAATTTATCCACCGATTTAACCTCCAGCCAGCGGCCTTCGGCACGCGCCTGCAGCTGTCTTGCGGGTAGCTCTTTCAGATCGACAGGGCCTTCGTTGGTCCAGGCGACGTTCGGCAGCAAACCAAAGATGCCGTCCAGATTAATACCGTGAGGCTTCACCAGGCGATGGGAAATCAGGTGCAGCTTGAGGTATACCTCGGGTGTGCTGCTCGCGCTCGTATCTTCGCTGATCAATACTGCCACGCAGGGGCGCTGGCTGCCTTGAAGTTGTTTGGCTACCGCGGCGATTCCAGGTGCCGAAGAAAGTTGCGTCAGGGATTCAAGTTGGGCATCGGTGAGTTCAGCCGTGGCATTGCCCTCAGCCAGATTCAGGGTTTCCCGCAGCGCGCTGAAGAGGTGTGCTTCGGGTTGGTACACAGGTGTCGGGAAGTAGGCTTCGAGCCATTCGTTGTTGTGGTTTTTGGTGCCGATTCCGAGTCCGAATGCGATGGTCATAATAGTTTCCGATTACGTTCTGAGAGAGGTGAATTAAAGGTTAAAAATACGGGCGTAGTCATCGGCCTTGAAGCCGAGATGGATACTGTCGTCAACGACTAACACCGGGCGTTTGATTAGCGATGTGTTGGCCATCATCAGGGCGATCGCTTTGCTTTGGTCCACGTCGGTTTTGTCGGCCTCGGGCAGCTTGCGCCACGTCGTGCCGCGCTTGTTGATGAGGTTCTCATGGCTGACCTTTGCGAGCCAGACAGACAGCGTCTCGGCATCAATGCCGGCTTTCTTGTAGTCGTGAAAGTGGTATTCGATACCTTGCGCATCCAGCCAGGTCATGGCTTTTTTCATGGTGTCGCAGTTCTTGATTCCGTAAATGCTGACCTTACTCATGGTATTCGGTTATTCCTCATAGGCTTTGTATAAAGGTGCGAATGCGCTGCGCAGCTTCGATACATTCGGCAAGGGGGGCAACCAGAGCCATGCGCACGCGCTGCTCACCCGGATTGTGCCCATCAACCGTGCGCGATAAATAGGAGCCGGGTAACACCGTGACGTGCTGTTGTGCAAACAGTTGCTGTGCAAATTCGGCATCACAGATGGGCGTGCGGGGCCACAGGTAAAAGCTCGCATCGCTGGCTTGTACATCCATCACGGGCGAGAGAATCTTGAGCACCTGATTGAACTTTTCGCGATAGGCACTGCGATTGTCGCGCACATGCTGTTCGTCCTTCCAGGCTTCGATGCTGGCCAATTGGTGTTGTATCGGCATGGCACAGCCGTGATAGGTACGATACTTGAGATAGGGGCGCAGCAGTGCGGCGTCTCCGGCAATAAATCCAGAGCGCAATCCGGGCAGATTGCTGCGTTTACTGAGGCTGTGGAAAACCACGCAACGCGCATAGTCGTCGCGGCCCAGCTCGGCGCAGGCCTGCAGCAGGCCTGCGGGAGGCTGGGCTTCGTCGCAGTAGATCTCGGAGTAGCATTCGTCGGACGCGATCACAAAGTCATGCTGATCAGCCAGGGCGATGAGCTTTTTGAGCGTATCGAGTGAGTGCACGGCGCCCGTTGGGTTGCCTGGGCTGCAGATAAACAGTACTTGGCAGCGTTGCCATTCGGCATCGCTCACCTGCGAATAATCGGGAATAAACCCGGTGTCCTGATTGGTGGGCAGCAGTTTCAGCTCTGCGCCAGACAGAAAAGCGGCGCCCTCATAGATCTGATAAAAGGGGTTGGGGCTGATCACCAGTGGTGCCGTGTTGCGATCAATCACCGCTTGGGTGAAGGAAAAAATCGCTTCTCGCGTACCGTTAACGGGTAACACGTTGTCTTCGGGGTTTAACGAGTCCGGCGCCAGTGTAAAGCGATGCGTGGCCCAGTTGGCAATGGTTTCGCGTAATTGCGCTATACCTTTGGTGCTGGGATATTTCGCGAGACCGTCCATCTGTGCTTCGAGACAGCGTTTCACAAATTCCGGCGAGGGGTGCTTGGGTTCGCCTACCGATAAGGGGATCGGGGCGAGTTCCTTTGGTGCCTGCACGGCGCCCAATAACTTGCCGAGCTTCTCAAACGGATAGGGTTGTAACAGCTGTAGGTCAGGATTCATGATGCTCTCTTGCCTGGCGGATTTAGCTGTCTACCTGCTCATCGAGCTGGCGACAAATGTCTTGCTGCAATGCAGTACACAGGCTGGCCTCGCTGATCGGCTCACCGTCTGCATCGGTGATGAAAAAAACGTCTTCCACGCGCTCACCCAGCGTGGCGATGCGCGCATTGAGTAAGAGAATATTGTGACTCAGTAGAATTTGGCCAATTCGTGCCAGCAGCCCGGGGCGGTCGGGTGTGACCACTTCCATTACGGTGTGTTGATTCACCATGTCGTTGCTGAAGGTGACTTCCGTAGGAAACGAAAAATGCTTGAGCTGCCGGGGCGTGCGCCGCTGGATAATTTCCGGATAATCTTCCGGATCGTCCAACTCTTCCATCAGGCGGTGATGCACCTGTGCTTTACGCTCCGGGTCTTTGTCGAGTGCCTGGTGTTGCGCATCGGTAACCACAAAATTACTCAAGCTGAAGGCGCCGCCGGTAGCGCTGATGCGTGCGTTCAATACGTTGAGATTAAGCTGTTCGAGCACTGCGGCGGTGGCGGCGAACAAATCCTGCTTGGACTTAAGGTAGATCATGATCTGACTGAAGCCGTCGCCATTGCGTGCCTTGCTATCGCGAATGATGATCAGGGGTTCTTCTGACTCACCATGATTGAGAATTGCTGCGGTTTGCCAGGCAAGATCAGCGGTTGAATCCTGAAGGAAATAATCGTCTTCGAGAGATTCCAGTAATGCCTCCACCCGTTGTGCCGCAAAGCCCTGTTCAAACAGCATGGAGCGCACTTCTTGCCGGGTGGCCCGTATCCAGTCGTTGCGGTCGATGGGTTGATCAATGCCGCGGCGAATGGCGCGCCGTGTTTCCACAAACAGCTGTTGCATCAGCGAGGCGCGCCAGCTGTTCCACAGGCTGGGATTGGTCGCGGAGATGTCGCACACCGTGAGCACGTATAGGTACTCCAGATGCATCAGGCTGGGCACTTGCTGTGCAAACTGATGGATGATCTCCGGATCGGCGATGTCTTTTTTCTGCGCGGTCATCGACATGAGCAGGTGTTGCTCGACCAGCCAACAGACTAATTTGGTATCACGTTCCGAGAAGTGGTGCCGTTCGCAGAATGCTTCGGCATCTTCGGCGCCTAGCTCGGAATGATCGCCGCCGCGTCCTTTGGCGATGTCGTGATAAATGGCCGCTACGTAGAGCAGCTCGCGCTTGGGTATTTGGCGAATCAGGCGCGACGCGAGCGGAAATTGTTTGCGGCTCTCGGGCGTTTCGAGCTGAATCAGGTTGCGAACCAGCTGTATGGTGTGGGCATCGACGGTGTAGCAGTGAAACAGGTCGTGTTGCATCTGGCCGATAATCCGGCCGAACTCCGGCAGATAGCGCCCCAGTACATTGTATTTGAGCATCGCATTGAGGGTACGATGCAGGGCATGAGGCGTGCGCAGAATCTCCATGAATAGCGTGGTATTCGCCAAATCATTACGGAAGCTGTCGTCCATGAGGTACTGGTGTTCGCGCATCAATTGGATGGTGGTTGCCTTGATCCCCTTGATTTCCGGATTCTGCGCTTTCATGAGAAAGATTTCGATCAGCGCATAGGGTGAGCGGTCGAACACACCCGGATCGGTGGTTTCGATATAACCATTATTCAGTTGGAAGCGCTTGTTCAGGGTTTCAATCTGCGGGGGTTGCTGGCTGCCCAGATAGTAGTCGTCGAAAAACTGCAGAATAACGTCGGTGAGTTCCGCAAGGCCCAGTACCGTGCGGTAGTACTTCTGCATCATTTGTTCAACGCCGAGTTTTTCCTCGTTGTCTTCATAACCCAGAATCTTTGCCAGTTTGCGCTGGTGATCGAAGAGCAGGCGGTTTTCATTACGGTCGGCAATCATCTGCAGGCCGTACCGCATGGTCCAGAGGAAGGTTTCGCCGCCCAGCAGCAATTCGTACTCTTCTTCGGTGAGGAAGTCGTAACGGGAGCGCATGTCGAGTGCATCGGGGCCAAAATGACGTTTGGTGATCCATGCAATGGTCTGAATGTCGCGCAGTGTGCCGGGTGAGGACTTGAGGTTGGGCTCCAGATTGTATTCCGTGCCGCTGTATTTTTCGTGACGATCGGCCTGTTCCTGCCGCTTGGCCAGAAAGTATTCCTTGGAGGTATACACCTCATCGGAATAAACACGCGTGGTCAGTGCCTGCCGAAGGGCTTCGGGGCCAGAAATAGTGCGCGTTTCGAGCAGGTTGGTGGCAATGGTGACATCTTCGCGGGCCGAGTCGATGCACTCTTCGAGGCTGCGCACACTATGACCAATGTCGAGCCGTAAATCCCACAACAGGGTGACGAAGGCCGAAAGCTTCTCGCCAAGCGTTTCATCAATGTCGTCCCTGACCAGCAATAGCAGGTCGATGTCGGAGTGCGGGTGGAGTTCCCCTCGGCCATAGCCACCCACGGCCAACAATGCACAATCTTGGGGGAGGGCGTGCAATTGCCACAGTGCCGCCAGCAGTTGGTCCATGATGTGCGACTTGAGCGCTACCAGATCGCGAACATTGCCGCCTTCAGTGTACATCTGGTCGAGCGTTGTTTTGGCAATTTCCAGAAATTCACGGCTTTTACTGGCAGGATGACGTTGCGCCGCCAACTCATTCAGGAACGATCCAGGGGTTAACCCGGAGCGTTGCAGAAAGGTGCGTTCTGTACTGGCATTAAACGAAGGCGCTGTCATGCAGGGTGCTACGCGAAGAGCTCGCGTTCTTCCTCTCTCATGGTCAAAATTTCAAATCCGTCCGCCGTTACCAGAATGGTGTGTTCCCATTGCGCCGAAAGCTTGTGGTCTTTCGTGACCACGGTCCAACCGTCGGGCAGCAGTTTACAGTGTCGTTTACCCTGATTGATCATTGGTTCGATGGTGAAGGTCATGCCTTCTTTTAGCTCCAGCCCTGTGCCGGGTTTACCGTAGTGCATCACTTGGGGTTCTTCATGGAACACCTTGCCGATGCCGTGGCCACAATACTCACGCACGACCGAGTAGTAGTTGCTCTCGGCATGTTTTTGAATCACATGCCCGATATCACCCAGTCGTGTTCCGGGTTTCACCAGACGTATACCTTTATACATGCATTCCTGCGTGATATTGACGAGCCGCTCTGCTGCGATGCTGGGCTTGCCTACGTAAAACATCTTGCTGGTGTCGCCGTGATAAGCGTCTTTGATCACGGTCACATCAATATTAATGATGTCCCCGTTTTTCAGCACCTTTTTTTCGCTGGGAATGCCGTGGCAGATCACATGATTCACGGAGGTGCAAATCGACTTGGGAAACCCCTTATAGTTGAGTGGGGCGGGGATGGCGTCGAGTTTGTTCACGATGTAGTCGTGGCAGATGGTGTTCAGCTCATCTGTGGTGACGCCAGCCTGAACGTAATCGCCGATCATTTCGAGCACCTCGGCCGCCATTCGGCCCGCTACGCGCATTTTTTCGATTTCGTCGGCTGTTTTGATTGATACTTTCATGGTGGTCGAAAAGATCCGAAGTGAAAGGTGGAGGATCTACACCCGGTAGATCAAAGCGCGCCATTTTAACCTGAACCGCGAGCGATTCGAAAGGGCCGTGCCACGCTTCGCATTATGGTGTTGATGAGTGCTTCGGGTGGTACAAAAGCTTCCTATTAAACGGGGGGTGTGGTATAAAGCGCTCGCTGAAATTCGGGTGGCCTATGAAAGGCTTCCGAAGCAGTAAAAAATCCGCACACGTTTCGACACATTATTCTGGGTGCCGGAGGCTTGCAAAGCCCCTGGTTGAGTGATGGGAGGCGTGGAGGTCCAACCCAATACAAGAGAGTATTATTATGGCTGCAGTTTCTATGCGAGACCTGCTCAAGGCAGGCGTACACTTCGGGCACCAGACGCGTTACTGGAACCCAAAAATGGGCAAGTATATCTTCGGTGCCCGCAACAAGATTCATATCATTAACCTGGAGCAAACCGTCCCTGCATTGAATGATGCATTGGGCATGGTGAAAAAGCTGGCCGAAAACAAGAACAAGGTTCTGTTTGTGGGTACCAAGCGCGCTGCAGGAAAAATCGTCAAAGAAGAAGCCGAGCGGTGTGGCATGCCCTACGTCAACCATCGTTGGTTGGGCGGCATGTTGACGAACTACAAAACCATTCGTCAGAGCATTCGCCGTTATCGTGAGCTCGAAACGCAGATGAAAGACGGCACCTTCGAAAAGCTGACCAAGAAAGAAGGTCTGATGCGTAAGCGTGAAATGGACAAGCTTGAGCGCAGCATCGGTGGTATTAAAGACATGGGCGGCCTGCCCGATGCGCTGTTTGTGATTGATGTGGATCACGAGCGTATTGCAGTGAAAGAAGCCAACAAGCTGGGTATTCCTGTCATCGGTATCGTGGATACCAACAGTGATCCTGATGGCATCGATCACGTGATTCCCGGTAACGATGACGCCATTCGCGCCATCCAGATTTACGCTAAGGCCTTTGCCGATTCTGTGGTAGAAGGTTCTGCATCGGTAGGCGGTGAGTACGTTGAGGTGGCTGAAGCAGCGGCCGCAGCGCCCGCTGAAGGTGAGCAGGCGGCCGAGTAAACACGACAGTCTCGGGTTGTCTGCATGGATGCATCATTGCGCTCAAGTGCGGGCGCTGGTGCATCAAACGGCACGAAACAACACAGTATAAAAAAGGGGATTTCCCCTTTTTTTTTAAGATTTACCCACCCTTCGGGGTGCGAATAGTGAGGAATTGACATGGCTGCAATTAGTGCCTCTTTGGTAAAAGAACTGCGCGAGCGTACTGGCTTGGGCATGTTGGAGTGTAAAAAAGCATTAGCGGAAGCGGGTGGCGACGTAGACGTGGCCATCGAAGAGCTGCGTAAAAAGAGTGGTATGAAGGCGGCTAAAAAAGCGGGTCGTACTGCGGCAGATGGCGTTGTGGCGACAAAAGTGGCCGAAGATGGCAGCTTTGGTTTACTGTTGGAAGTGAACAGTGAGACCGACTTCGTGGCGCGGGATGAAGGGTTTCTGGCCTTTGTTGATCAGGTTGTTGAAAAGGCGTTTGCCAGCAAGGAAACAGACATTGCAGCACTGATGGCTGGTGATCTCGAAGATGCGCGCAGCGCATTGGTCCAGAAAATCGGCGAGAATATTTCCGTACGCCGTGTTGTGCACGTAGAGACGCCTGTTGTGGGTCAGTACGTGCACGGCAACAAGCGCATTGGGGTATTGATCGGTCTGAATGGTGGTGATGAGGCGTTGGCGCGAGATATCGCCATGCATGTTGCTGCGGTGAACCCACAATATATCAAGCGCGACGATGTGCCTGAAGAGGTGGTTGCCAAAGAGAAGGAAATCTTCACTGCGCAGGCGCAGGAGAGTGGTAAGCCTGCCGAAATTATCGAGAAGATGATTGGTGGACGTATCAACAAGTTCCTGGCGGAAATCAGTCTGGTTGATCAGCCTTTTGTAAAAGACCCGGATGTGAAAGTAGGTGCGTTGGCCAAGCAAGCGGGTGCTGAAATTGTCTCGATGGTTCGCTTCGAAGTGGGCGAGGGAATCGAGAAAGAAGAGGTAGACTTTGCTGCTGAGGTAGCTGCCCAGCTCAAAGGTTAAGGATTGCTGAAAGGAGGCGGTTTTGTCGTGGATAAACGGCCCCCTTAACTGCTACAATCCGTGCGCGAGTGCCGTGCCCATTGTCGACTCAGGTCGGTACATTGGTGCGGCATTCGCACATCTGGCAGGGTGCTTTTGAACTGCTGCCAGACTGATCCGCGCCTGTTTCACAGGTGATAAGCCGACACGCCCACAACAAGAGACTGAACATGCCAGTGAATCTCCAGCCAAAATACAAGCGCGTATTGCTTAAGCTCAGCGGTGAAGCGCTGATGGGAAGCGAAGACTTTGGTATCGATCCGAAAGTGCTGGATCGTATGGCCCTTGAAGTGGGGCAGTTGATTGGTATTGGTGTGCAGGTAGGCATGGTGATAGGTGGCGGTAATCTGTTCCGTGGCGCGGCCTTGAGTGCCGCCGGTATGGATCGGGTCACGGGTGACCACATGGGCATGTTGGCTACCGTAATGAATGCCTTGGCCATGCGCGACGCTCTGGAGCGTTCAAACATTTCCACGCGGGTAATGTCGGCGATTCCCATGTCGGGTGTGGTAGAGCATTATGATCGCCGCCGTGCCATTCGAGACCTCAAGGATGGTGACGTGGTGATTTTCAGCGCCGGTACAGGCAACCCGTTTTTCACCACCGATTCGGCAGCATGTTTGCGCGGGATTGAGGTTGACGCCGATGTGGTGTTAAAGGCGACCAAAGTGGATGGTGTATACAGCGCTGACCCCATGAAAGACAACTCGGCGGTGAAGTACGATCGCCTCACTTATGATGAGGTACTGGATAAAAAACTCGGCGTAATGGATCTCACCGCGATCTGTTTGTGCCGGGATCACAATATGCCCGTGCGCGTGTTCGATATGAACAAGCCCGGTGCTCTGAAGAATATTATGGTCGGTGAGGCCGAAGGCACGCTGATCGAAAGCAGTGATTAAGGTTTAACAATCTCGCACCCATGACAGGAACGCTCTAGCAAGCAGAGGAAAACGCAGTGATTGATGATATAAGACAAGACGCAGATCAGCGCATGAAGAAAAGCATCGAAGCTCTTGGTACGGCATTCAGCAAAATTCGAACGGGCCGCGCGCACCCCAGCATTCTGGATGGTGTCATGGTGTCTTACTACGGCGTCGATACACCGCTGAAACAGGTGGCCAACATCTCGGTTGAAGATGGTCGTACTCTGGCCATTTCGGCCTGGGAGAAGCCCATGGTTCCGGCTATCGAAAAAGCGATTATGGCCGCGGATTTGGGCCTGAACCCCTCCACATCCGGCGACCTGGTGCGCGTGCCCATGCCGGCACTGACCGAAGAGACGCGAAAGCAGATGGTGAAGCTGGCGAAAGCAGATGCCGAGAACGCGCGTGTATCGGTGCGTAATGCCCGCCGCGATGCGAACTCCGACCTGAAAGAGCTGTTGAAAGAAAAAGAAATCACCGAAGATGACGAAAAGCGTGGGCTGGATGCAATTCAGAAATTGACCGATGCCTATATTGCACAAGTCGACAAACTGCTTGCTGAAAAAGAAGCAGACCTCATGGAAGTATAGGGCGGAGCCCTGTATGTGGGGTGCCTTCCGGGCCCCCACAAACGCTAATCACTCTGATAAAGCCAATCTGCATGAATGCTGAAATACCTCTGAGGGCCAGTGAGCGGCCACGCCATGTGGCCATCATTATGGACGGCAACAATCGCTGGGCCAAACAGCGCAAGCAGCTCGGCGTGTCCGGGCATAAAGCGGGCGTAGAGTCGGTGCGTGCGGTGGTGCAGACTTGCGCTGAAGAAGGGGTTGAGGTGCTCACCCTGTTTGCCTTCAGCAGTGAAAACTGGCGCCGCCCTGAAGATGAAGTGGGTGCGCTGATGCGTTTGTTTTTGCTGGCGCTGCAACGAGAAGTTAAAAAGCTGCACAAGAATAATATTCGTCTGCGCATTATTGGCGATCGCAGCAAATTCAATCAAACCTTGCAGGATCATATGGCTCAGGCTGAAGCGTTGACAGCAAATAATACCGCTATGACGCTGGTAATTGCTGCCAATTACGGTGGACACTGGGATATAGCCGAAGCCACCAGGCGTCTTGCTCGTCAAGTTGCAGCCGGTGCACTCTCTGCGGACGATATCGACGAGCATATGCTGCAGTCCGAGTTATGTTTGGGGGAATACCCTATGCCGGACTTGATGATTCGTACGGCAGGGGAGCAGCGCATCAGCAACTTTATGTTATGGCAGTTGGCGTATACCGAGTTTTATTTTTCAGATCTTTACTGGCCCGACTTTCAGCACGCAGAGATGCGCGAAGCCTTGAGAGCTTATGGGCAGCGCAAGCGCCGATTCGGTCAAACAGACGAACAAATTGAAAAGGATGCGCCGGCATGTTGAAGCAACGCATTATTACCGCTTTGATTCTGGCGCCTATTGTTCTTGCGGGTTTATTTTTGCTGGAACCACTGGCTTTCTCTTGGTTCGTTGCCGCGGTGGTACTGCTGGGCGCGTGGGAATGGGCTAATTTTGCAGGTATCAGCGGCCAGGCCGGCCGCATCGTATACGCCTTGGTGGTGGCGGCAGTGTTGTATTTGTGCAGTGGTGTGGCTGCCGCTTGGGTACTGGGTGCCGGTATGCTGTGGTGGGGGCTGGCGATTGCGTTGGTGGCCGGCTATCCCGATCGGTTAAGTGGCTGGAAGTCGCCGCGCATGATCGCTCTGATGGGGCTGTTTGTATTGGTACCGTTCTGGAAAGCAATGGTGCTGGTGCGTGTGTCGGTCTTGAATTTAGCGCCGGACTTCAGTGTTTTGTGGGTCATTCTTTATATGTTATTTCTGGTCTGGTCCGCGGACATCGGCGCCTATTTTGCCGGCAAAGCCTGGGGTAAGAAAAAACTTGCGCCTAAAGTGTCACCCGGTAAATCCTGGGCTGGTGCATGGGGAGGGGTCGCGTCGGTGGTTGTCTTGGCTGTTATTGCGGGGAGTGTTGTCTCCTTGTCAGCGTCGAGCTTGCTCTTGCTGGTGGTCGCCAGTGCCATTACGGCTGCGATTTCTATTTATGGCGATTTACTCGAAAGCATGTTGAAACGGCATCGTGGCATTAAAGATAGTAGTCAGTTGTTGCCAGGGCACGGGGGAGTGATGGATCGTATTGATAGCCTGACCGCAGCAATTCCTGTGTTTACCACGTTGGCACTGATATTTGGGTGGCTGGGCTAGCCTATGGTGGCGAATGTTTGTGTGCTGGGTGCTACCGGCTCCATCGGTGCCAACACGCTCGATGTGATTGCGCGACATCCTGACAGGTATCGTGCCTTTGCCCTGAGTGCGCACAGCAATGTAGACGATATGTTGGCGAGCTGTGAGCGCTTTGCGCCCAGTTTTGCGGTGATGGTGGATGAGCAAGCCGCACAAGCACTGGCTGATCGTTTGAGAGAAAAGCCCGTTGATACCGAAGTGCTGGCGGGTGCCGCAGCGCTCGAAATGATTGCTGCTCATGATGATATCGACATGGTGATGGCGGCGATCGTGGGCGCGGCAGGTCTCGCACCTAATCTTGCGGCCATTCGAGCGGGAAAGCGGGTGTTACTTGCCAATAAAGAATCACTTGTGATGAGTGGTGAGCTGTTCATGCAGGAAGCGCGAAAAAGTGACGCCATGCTGCTGCCCATCGATAGTGAGCATAACGCGATTTATCAATGTTTGCCCGAGGCCTACCAGTGCGGTGAAGAGGTGAGCCGGGCGGTACGCCGCATTCTGCTCACGGCTTCCGGTGGGCCATTCAGGGGGCGCTCGCGGGCAGAGCTGCATGATGTAACGCCCCAGCAGGCTTGCAATCATCCCAACTGGAGTATGGGTCAGAAAATCAGTGTGGATTCCGCCACCCTGATGAACAAGGGGCTTGAGCTGATCGAGGCCTGTTGGTTGTTCAATCTGGCGCCCGAGCAGATCGAAGTACACATTCATCCTGAAAGCATTGTGCACAGTATGGTGGAATATTGTGATGGCTCCGTGCTGGCGCAGCTGGGTACGCCGGATATGCGCACGCCTATAGCTTATGGCCTGGCCTGGCCGGAGCGCATTGATGCAGGCGTAGGGTCGCTGGATCTGTTTGCTCAGGGCAGCCTGAATTTTGAGCGGCCCGATGAGGCGAACTTTCCCTGCCTTGATCTGGCACGCCAGGCGTTTCGCGAGGGCGGCACGGCGGGGGCAATACTTAATGCCTCGAACGAGGAAGCGGTGGCGGCATTTCTAAAAGGTAATATCCGCTTCACGGCAATCCCTGATATCATTGCGAGCGCACTTGACGCTGTCGGAATTCAGCGTGCCGACTCACTCGATACCGTCGTATCCGCTGATCTGGCCGCGCGAGCCACCGCCATTCAAACTATCCAACAATTGCAGATGCATGCCTGAGCAGGCCCGGTAAGTCGATGGAATTTATTCAATCAGCGCTGTCCCTTGTCGTTACGCTCGGCATCCTCGTAACGATTCATGAATACGGACACTTCTGGGTCGCCCGCCGTTGTGGCGTTAAGGTGTTGCGTTTTTCGGTCGGCTTTGGGCGGCCGCTGTTTTCCTGGTACGACAAACAGGGCACCGAGTTTGCCATCGCCGCGATTCCTCTGGGTGGCTACGTAAAAATGCTCGACGAACGCGAAGGTCCGGTGGCACCCGCCGAACAGGAGCAGGCGTTCAATAACCGCCCCGTAGGCCAGCGCATTGCGATTGCCGCTGCCGGCCCCATTGCCAATTTTCTGTTCGCTATCTTCGCTTACTGGCTCATGTTCATGGTGGGCTTTAATGTGCTGGTACCCAAAATTGGTGCAGTGGTACCCGATTCTCCAGCTGATCAGGCCGGGCTGGTTCCCGGTTATGAGCTGACTGCGGTCGAGGGACGTGAGACGCCGGGTTGGCGTGCAGTGAGCATGGAGCTCATTAATCGCATTGGCGACACGGGCAACATTCGCATCGAAGCGCGCCCCTCGCAAGATCGCCCCGCCGAATTGTTTTTGTTGCCGGTAAAAGACTGGTTGCAGCAAAGTGATGAAAAAAACCTGATCGGAGACTTGGGCCTTGAACCCTATCGCCCCTCTGTGCCGCCGGTGATGGGGCAGATTGTGGATGATAGCCCCGCTGAACAGGGTGGTTTACAGGTGGGAGATCGCATTGTCAGGGTGGGGGATCAGACCATCCAAACCTGGTTTGACTTTGTCGATGTGATAAAACAGGCACCCGAAATACCATTGCTCGTGACTGTTGAACGTGCCCGCGAAAGTGGCGGCATTACGCAGCTCGAACTGCGTCTAACACCGGCTTTGCATGAGAACGAAGCGGGAGAGAATGTTGGTCGACTGGGCGTTGGCGTAGCACCCTTTGAGTATCCGCCGGAGATGATTCGCCAGGTGCGCCATGATCCTGTGCAGGCATTTGTCTCGGCCGTTGACCAGACCGGCGCCGATACGATGATGACGCTGGGGGCGATCAAAAAGATGTTGGTGGGCCTGTTGTCGTTGGATAACCTGAGTGGCCCTATTACCATTGCGCAGGTTGCGAGCGCCTCGATCAGTTCCGGGGCCGAAGACTTCCTGAGCTTTCTCGCGTTGCTGAGTATTAGCTTGGGTGTGCTTAACCTGTTACCGATACCGGTTTTGGATGGCGGACACATTCTTTATTACAGCCTCGAAGCCCTGCGAGGAAAGCCCTTACCTGAAAAGTGGCAGGTTGTAGGTTTGAAAATTGGTCTCAGTTTGATTCTTACGCTCATGACGGTAGCGATCTACAACGACTTCATGCGTCTTTAATTCAACAATTAGAAACGTGCGCAGATGCATACATTAGACAAGTGCAGCAAAGCACTCGCTTCATACAAGGTACATTGAGTTAATGATTAAGGTGGTACAGCACGGTTTGGCGCGGCTTGCGTTGACGGGCCTTCTCTTATTGCTTGGATCACATCCGGCAGTAGCCTTGGAGTCATTCGTAATAGAAGATATACGCGTGGACGGCCTGAAGCGTGTTTCGGCAGGTACTGTCTTCAGTGAATTTCCCCTCGGAGTGGGCGATGCGGTCACGCAGGAACGTCTCACCGAGGCCACTCGCAGTCTGTTCCGAACGGGCCTGTTTACCGATATCCAATTGGCACGAGAAGATCAGGACCTGGTGGTTATCGTTACCGAGCGCCCCGCGATCAACAAAATCACCATTACCGGAAACAAGGACATCGCGGCCGATGAATTGCTTGAGGGCCTGAAAAACGCCGGAATGGCAGAGGGTAAGGTGTTTAAACGCGTCACTCTGGAGCGTTTAGAGCTGGAGATACTGCGCTCTTACGTGGCGCAAGGCCGCTACAGCGCTTCGGTTGAAGCTGAAGTGGAAGAATTGCCCCGTAATCGCGTCGATATCAATATCAAGATCGATGAAGGCGAGGTAGCCTCAATACTGCATATCAATGTGGTCGGTAATAAGGCCTTCAGCGATGAAGAACTGCGCGATCTCATGACCTTGAAAACGCCAGGTTTCTTTACATTTTTCACTGGCGAAGACAAATACTCCAAAGAAAAGCTCAGCGGTGATCTGGAGCGTATTCGCTCGCATTATCTCGATAACGGCTATATCAAATTTACGATCGAATCCACACAGGTTTCGGTGAGTCCTTACAAAGAAGACGTATTTATCACCGTGAATGTATCGGAAGGGCCGCAGTTCACCGTGCGCGAGTTTGATTTGAAAGGTGAGTTGATATTAGAGGAAGAGGTGCTGCGTGAGCTGGTCGTGATTAAACCAGGAGACGTGTTCTCGCGTCAGTCGTTGACGTTTTCATCAGACCTGATTTCCAGGGCACTGGGAGCCGAGGGTTATACCTATGCCAACGTGAATGCGATTCCCGAAACCCACGACGACAATACCGCGTCGATTACGTTCTTTGTGGAACCCGGCAACCGCAATTATGTTAGGCGCATTAATTTTCGCGGCAACATCAGCACCCGTGACGAAGTGTTGCGCCAGGAAATGCGTCAGATGGAAGGTGCATCGGCGTCCACCGATTTGATTGAAGCCTCCAAAACCCGTTTGGAGCGTTTGGGATTCTTCAGCAATGTGACCGTAGAAACGCCCTCTGTTCCGGGGGAGAGCGATCAGATTGATGTGAACTATCGCGTTGAAGAGCAGAGTTCCGGTAGCTTGTCAGCCAGTCTCGGCTTTTCGCAGGGCAGCGGGATAACTTTGGGTTTAAGTGTATCCGAGAACAACTTTTTCGGTACCGGTAAACGGGTGTCGTTTGGGGTGAATAGTAACAACTCGGTCAAGTCGGCTAACTTTTCCTACCTCGACCCATATTTCACTGTGGATGGTGTAAGCCGTGGTTTCCGCCTTTTCGCGCGGGAGACTGATTTTGATGAGGCGGATGCCTCGGATTATGTGCTTGATGCCACCGGTGGTTCAGTAAGTTTTGGGTATCCTATCAGCAATGTGGCGCGGCTCACCTTTGGTGTGGGGTATACGTATACCAAACTCTCCGTAGGCATTGGGCCAGCGCTCGAAATCGATCGTTTTATTGAAGCTAATGGCGACACCTTTAATACTTATGAGGTGAGTGCGGGCTGGTCGCGCAGTACCCTTAATCGCGGCATGTATCCCACTGCCGGCTGGCGCCAGGGCTTGTCGCTCGATGTAACACTGCCCTTCAGTGATGCCTCCTTTTATAAAACGAATTATCGTTCCGATGCGTATTTTCCTCTCAATGAGGACCAGGACTTTGTGTTCCGGGTGCGCAATGAAGTAGGGTTCGGTGGAAGTTATGGGCAAACAGATCAGCTGCCTTTTTATGAACATTACTATGCGGGCGGCATTAACTCGGTGCGAGGCTATCGCAACAACTCACTGGGCTTGAGAACGACGCCCAATCCGAACTTTGCGGCAAGTGATGATCCTTTTGGTGGCGATCTGCTCGTAGAAAACAGTGCCGAACTGATTTTCCCGATTCCCTTCGTGAAAGATCAGCGCTCCATGCGCATGGCGCTTTTTGTGGATGGCGGTAATGTCTTTGATACGAATCGGGGCTATGATTTCGCACTGAACGAAATTCGCTGGTCGAGCGGGCTGAGTTTTCAATGGAATACCTTCATTGGTCCATTGGGGTTCAGTTTTGGCAAAGCGCTTAACGATATACCCAGCGACGAAACGCAATTCTTCCAATTCTCTCTGGGGCAGCCGTTCTAGTTCTGGTGGATGGGAAGCGGGAAGCAATAACAAAACCGATCTGAGGAGGTCTTTGATGAAACAATGGGGTTTGATACTGGGTGCGGTCATACTGGCGGCATCTTTTCAGGTTGCAGCAGAAAGCAAAATCGGTCTGGTGGATATGCGTGCCGCGTTGTTCTCCTCTAATGCGGCGCAAGCCTTCACCGAAAAAATGGTGAGCCAATACAAACAACAGGATTTGGAAGTGCGTGCCGTCGGTGAAGAAGGTCAGAAGATGGAACAACGCCTGAAGAACGATGCCGCTATCATGAGCGACAGCGAGCGCGCCAAGCTGGCTTCGGATCTGGAAGAGAAGATTCAGGAATACAAGTATCTCAAAACCAAGCTGGACAAGGCGCTCAATGAAAAACGACAGGAGTTTCTGTCTGAGTCGCGACCGAAACTGGATAAAGTGATCAACGACCTGGTGGCGGAAGAGAATATTGATGTGCTCTTGCCACGCGAAGCCGCGCTGTATGCCAATGAAGCTCTGGATTACACCGCGAAGGTCATCGATAAACTCAATGCATTGAAATAGGTACGGGCAGAACGCTTATGACCCAAGCGACTTACACGCTGGCTAGCCTGGCAGAACGGGTTGGCGGCCGGGTAAAGGGCGATGGTGAGATTGTCATCAGTGGCCTGAATACCTTGCAGGATGCACAGCCGGGGGAGCTGAGTTTTCTTGCTAACCCCGTGTATCAGAAGTACCTCAAAGACACGCGTGCCAGTGCGGTGATTGTGAATGAGGCGCAGCTGGATGACCTGCCGGTGGCAGCGCTGGTGCATGATAATCCCTATCTCGCCTATGCCAAACTGAGTCATCTGTGGGATTGGCAATTTGCGGTGTCACCCGGCAGCAAACATGCGACCGCGTATATCGATCCCACTGCCGAAGTCGCAGACACTGCCACCATCGAAGCCGGCGCCATTATTCAGGCGGGCGCTGCAATTGCCGAGGATGTGTGGATTGGCGCCAACAGCGTGGTGGGCGAGCACAGCCGCGTTGGCAAGGGTACGCGGATACACGCGCAGGTAGCAATTTATCACGGTGTGGAACTGGGGCAGCGGTGTATTGTTCATAGCGGCGCGGTGATTGGTTCGGATGGTTTCGGTTTTGCTCCGGAGGGCGGATGCTGGCATAAAATCGCGCAGGTCGGCGGTGTGGTGATTGGTGATGATGTGGAAATAGGGGCGAATACGGCCATCGACCGCGGAGCCTTGGACAACACGGTGATTGAACAGGGCGTGAAGCTCGATAATCATATTCAGATTGCTCACAATGTGCGCATCGGTGCGCACACTGCTATGGCCGCCGGGTGCAAAATTGCTGGTAGTACGACGATTGGAAAGCATTGTATTTTCGGCGGTGGCAGTGGAGTTGCCGGGCACCTGAGGGTTGCGGACCATGTGCATCTCACGGCGATGACCATGGTCATCAAGAGCCTGAATGAGCCGGGAGTTTACTCTTCAGGAACGGGTGTGCAACCGAATGCCAAGTGGCGAAAAAGTATCGCGCGTTTGCGCCAGCTCGATCAGCTGGCCGGGCGGGTGAAAAAGCTGGAACAGACTGTGAAACAGACGCGCGACGACCACAACGATTAGGGCGTACTGAGCACAACGCGAGAGTAAGATGGAAATCGATATTCAAACCTATTTGCCCCACCGTTACCCCTTTCTTATGGTTGACCGGGTTACCGAGGTGGAAGCGGGAAAATACATACGGGGTTATAAGAACGTCAGCTATAACGAGCATTATTTTCTGGGCCACTTTCCCGACATGCCAATCATGCCGGGGGTACTTGTTCTGGAAGCAATGGCGCAGATTTCCGGTATTCTTGGTTTTGTGACAACGGATAAAAAGCCCAGTGAGAATCTTGTGCATTATTTTGCCGGCTCGAATCAGGTGCGTTTCAAACGACCTGTGCGGCCCGGCGATCAGCTGGTGCTGGAATCCAATCTGATTGCGGCCAAGCACAGCATCTGGAAATTTGAATGTCGTGCGCTGGTTGATGATGAAGTGGCATGCGTGGCTGAAATTATGACAGCGGAGCGAGAGCGCTAATGAGCATACATCCACAAGCGATCGTGGACCCCTCGGCCAAACTGGGAGAGGGGGTTGAAGTTGGGCCGTGGACCTGGATTGGACCCGATGTCGAAATAGGCGACCACACGCGCATTCATTCGCATGTGGTGATCAAGGGGCCAACCAGTATTGGACGCAACAACGAAATCTTCCAGTTTTCCAGCGTAGGGGAAGACTGTCAGGACAAAAAATACGCCGGAGAGCCAACGCGGCTGGAGATTGGCGATGACAATGTATTTCGTGAAAATTGCACCATTCATCGCGGTACCGTGCAGGATCAAAGCATTACGCGCATCGGTAATGGCAATCTGTTTATGGCCTATGTGCATGTTGCTCACGATTGTGTGATCGGTAATGACTCCATTTTCGCCAATAACGCCACGCTGGCCGGGCATGTGCATGTGGGTGATCAGGTTATTCTTGGTGGCGGTACCATGGTGCACCAGTTCTGTCGCATTGGATCGCATAGCATGAGCGCAGGGGGCAGCATTGTATTGCGCGATATACCCGCTTATGTGATGGCCAGTGGTCAAAGCGCTTCGGCCCATGGTATTAATTCCGAGGGGCTCAAGCGCCGCGGCTTTTCTAAAGAACAGATTCTCACCATTAAGCGCGCTTACAAAACCATTTTCCGCCAGGGGCTGCGCCTGCAGGAAGCCATTGCGCAACTTGAAACGCAGCTCGACAATGCCCCGGAGCTCGACATTCTGGTCGCCAGTCTTAAATCTTCCGAGCGCGGTATTATCCGTTAATGGGTGAATCTGCAGAGTCGGCGGGTCAGCAAACGCCGGAGCGTATCGTATCGGAGCGCCCGCTCACAATTGGCATGGTTGCCGGTGAAGCGTCGGGTGATATTCTGGGTGCCGGTCTCATTGCTGCGCTCAGGAAGCGCTACCCAAATGCTCGCTTTGAAGGCATCGGTGGCCCATTGATGCAAGCCGAGGGTTTCCAAACGCAGGTACCCATGGAGCGTTTGTCGGTGATGGGACTGGTCGAGGTGTTGGGGCGCATATTCGAGTTGATTGGCATTCGCTGGCGCCTCAAACGGTACTTCTTGAGGAAGCGTCCGGCAGCGTTTATCGGCATTGATGCGCCTGATTTCAATCTCGGCCTTGAGTTGGCGTTACGAAAGCGGGGCATTAAAACCGGTCATTATGTAAGCCCGTCGGTGTGGGCATGGCGCCAGAAACGGGTGTTTAAAATTGCCCGTGCAGTGGATTTGATGCTCACCCTGTTTCCCTTTGAGGCGCGCTTTTATAAACAACACCGTATTGCGGTGCGCTTTGTGGGGCATCCTCTCGCCGATACCATTCCTCTTCAGACTGATCGTGAGCAGGCGCGCCAGAATCTAGCCCTGGCAGGTGATGCGCCGATCGTTGCCTTATTGCCGGGTTCGCGCTCAGGGGAAGTTGCTTATATTGGCCGCAGTTTGATTGAGTCGGCACTGTGGTTGCGCCAGCGCCGGCCCGACCTGCGCTTTGTGATTCCCTGTGTGAATGAGGCGCGCAAGCAGCAGATTGAAGCGCTCCTTAAACAGTATGCGCCCAAGTTGCCGGTCACCTTGATTCTGGGTCGCTCACGCGAGGTGATGCAGGGCAGTGATGTGGTGGTGTTGGCGTCTGGAACGGCCACATTGGAAGGCATGTTGATGAAGCGGCCAATGGTGGTCGCCTATCGGGTGTCGCAAATCACCTACCGGATTATGCGACGTTTATTAAAGGCACCCTTTGTCTCCTTACCAAACTTGCTGGCCGGCCGGGAAATCGTCCCCGAGTTGTTGCAGGATGATGCGCAGCCAGAGCGCATCGGGAAGGCGGTGCTGGAGCGCTTGTCGCCGCAGGCTTCCAATGATCTCGCAGAAACCTTTACGCAGTTACATAACGCTCTGCGCCGCAATGCCAGTGAAGAAGCGGCCGAGGCCGTTGTGGCCTTGATAGAGGGGCACCTTGAGATCGAGGAGGGCAAGGGAGATGTCTGAACCTTTTGTGTGTGATTACAGCGGTACCTTGCTTGCGGGTGTGGATGAGGTAGGCCGGGGCCCGCTTGCCGGCCCCGTTGTGGCGGCGGCGGTGATCCTTGACCCCGATAAACCCATTGAGGGTTTGACCGATTCCAAAAAACTCAGCGAGAAAAAGCGCGAACGCCTTTATGACGAAATCACTGCTAACGCTACTGCCTGGAGCATCGCACGGGCGAGTGTGGCGGAGATTGATGCGCTGAATATCCTGCATGCGTCCATGCTGGCAATGAAGCGCGCCGTGGAAGATCTGGACTTTACACCTGAGTTTGTCTTGGTGGATGGCAATCGTATGCCCGAAATTGCCCTGCCGGGGCAGGCGGTGGTGGGCGGCGATTTGCGTGTTGCCTGCATCAGCGCGGCATCCATTCTCGCCAAGGTGTCGCGGGACCGTGAAATGGCCGCCCTCGATCAACAATACCCGCAATATGGCCTGGCGAAACATAAAGGTTATCCTACCAAGGCCCATATCGCGGCTTTGGCGGAACACGGCGTGGTCGATATTTATCGTCGTTCATTTAAGCCGGTTGCTCATCTGTTGAACTAGTTCCGGTTAGAAAAAACGTGCGGGTTGTAGACTTGCCAGCGCCGCTGCAATACATCGTTGTGGTGGCCTATAAAAATCATAAGGTCAGGACTGACCGTTTCTTTAAGGTATGCATGGATGCATTGAAAGAACACCTTGTTGTCTTTGCATTTCTTCTTGCTTTTCGTCGAACGTGAACTGTTTCACTACTTTGGTGCGTAACAACGCATGAAGTAGTGCGATGGTCAAAAATATGACGCTAATTGGTTGCAAAATACCGACTGTTTCCGTCATTTCACGGGTTGGGTTACTACACTTCCCCCTATGTTCCAAGCCAAACGAAGCGGGTTTCAAGATGTTTAACATTTCACGCAGCTATCAATCACTGAAATCTCTGGCCCTGATTGCCGGCAGCTCTCTCCTGATTGCCTGTGGCAGTGGTGGCGCCGGTGATAGTGGGTCGGCAGATACCAACGATGCCAACCTAAACGTCGCAACCATTGAAGGCAACGCCATCAAGGGGGTGATCAGCAATGGTTTGGTTAATGTTTATCGTGTTGAAAACAAGGGCGGCGTCATGGAAGCAAGTGCCCAGGCGCTCACGGCGCCTGTGCGTACCGATGTCAACGGCGCGTTCACCTTCACTCTGGATTCTGAATTCAGCAACGATGTGGTGCTTGTAGAAGTCACGGCAGATGGTCAAACCCGTATGACCTGCGATGTGACGAGCGGCTGTGGTACGGATGAATCCGGTTCTGCGATTCAGTTTGGCGACCAATTTGCGCTTTCCAGTGATTTTTCCATGATGGGGGTGGTAACGGGTGTTACCAACGGCCAACGCGTTTCAGTGCCCTTGAATCCTATGACCCATATGGCTGTGGCCTATGCGAATGCAAGCGTGCAGGGGCTGAGCGTGAGCAGTATCGAAACCGCGCTGCGAGCCGTAGAAGAGATGCTCGATCTTGATGTTGGTGCACTAGAGCAGGCGGCCGCCGATATCAGCGCGCTCGATCTGGCCGCTTCGCCAAGCAAAACGGCGTTGGAGTTGGGTATTGTATCGGCCTCATTCCTGAATCTGGTCAATACCCCCGACTGGGATGGTATTGAAGAGATTCTTGTGCATATCGAAGAGCGCATGGGCAATGCCGGCCAGTTGGCCAGCGTAAATATGGGGGCCTTGCGAGATGTTACGCTGGATGATTTGTTCGACGGCGCCAACACCATCGCCGACGACCTCATCGCTGCGGCGCCTGAGAGCGACTACGCGCAAACACTTGCGGTGGTGTCTGAAGAAACAGCGGCGGCCTACAACGACGTGGCGCAGGGTGGTGCACAGGTTGATCCGGTAAGCATCGTGTCGCAGCCACAGTCGACCACCATCGACGAAGGTGGCAGCGTGGTGTTTTCGGTTGGCGCGAACGGTGGTGGAACCCTCAGCTTTCAATGGCGTAAAGATGGTGAAGCGATTTCCGGCGCGACCAGCGCAAGCTATACCGTGTCGGCTGCCGACTTGGCAGATGCCGGCATCTACGACGTCATCGTCAGCAACAGCGTGGGGTCTGTCGCATCCAATGCGGCCCTGCTGGCCGTGAATGAAGTGGCAAATGTGGGCTCGATCGCTTTAAGCTGGGATATTCCCACTCAGCGCGAAGATGGTACGGCGCTGGAGCTTTACGAAATTGATGGCTATGTCATTGCGTACGGCACCAGTTCCGCCGACTTGTCCAGCGAGGTGAGTATTCTGGGGGCAGGTCAAACTTCAACGCTCATTGCCGATCTGCCGCCCGCTACCTACTATTTTGCGATCGCGACTGTCGACAGTGATGGGCGCCAGGGGAATTACTCAACTGTAATTTCACAAACCATTATGTAAGTACACGTCCTCCTTAAAAGCTGCTTTAATCTGTGTGAAGGCTCACCATCTGGTGGGCTTTCTTCGTTCTGCATACCTGATGGGAACCTGTTGATGAGAGAAGCGCTTGCTTGGCACCCCATATTGGTGCTGCTCCACTGGAGTAGTGCTATTGTCATTCTGGGCTTATATGCGCTGGGCTGGTACATGGTGCAGCTCGACTACTACGATGACTGGTATCACGCCGCGCCCACTTGGCACAAAGCCTTTGGTCTGCTTTGGTGTGTGGTGATTGTTCTGCGCTTGGTGCTTCGCTTCATCTTGCCACGACCCGCCCATTTACCTTCTCATGCAACTTGGGAGCGGCGCCTTGCCACCTTGGTGCACCTGCTTTTATATTGTCTTTTGTTGGTGATCTTCTTTACCGGCTATTTGATCGCAACGGCAGACGGTCGGGCCATCAATCTGTTTGATCTGGTGACCCTGCCCGCCTTATTCAGCGAAGCGCAGTTGGAAGCCTGGCTGGAATATCCAGAGGATGTTGCCGGGGAATGGCATGAATTAGCGGCCGACACGCTGATGCTGCTGGTTGCCTTGCATGCATTGGGAGCGCTCAAACACCACTTTATTGATCGGGATACGACACTGCGACGTATGACGATAATGAAAACACGCAGTACCAATAACGCTCAACACCAAGGAGAATAAGCAATGAAAAAACTGGGGTTCTTGATCTTGCTGGGTGCTTTACTCAGCCCCTTCGCGCAGGCTGCCGACTATGTGATCGATACCAAAGGCTCCCATGCCTTTATTCAGTTTCGTATTCAGCATCTGGGGTACAGCTGGTTGTACGGGCGCTTCAATGATTTCGAAGGGCACTTCTCGTTCGATGAGGCCAATCCGGAAAAATCAAGCGTGCGAGTAGACATCAAAACTGCCAGCGTGGATTCGAATCACGCCGAACGCGATAAGCATTTACGCAGCGACGATTTTCTGGATGTCGAGAAATTTCCGGCTGCCAAGTTTGCCAGCACGCGCGTCGAGCCCAAGGGCGATGGCAAAGCCACGGTATATGGCAAACTGAGTTTGAAGGACGTAACGCGCGACATCGTCCTCGACGTATATAAAGTGGGCGAGGGTGAAGACCCATGGGGGGGGTACCGTGCCGGCTTTCAGGGCAGCACCACCTTCAAGTTGAAAGATTTCAATATCATGAAGGATCTGGGGCCGCTGTCTCAGGAAGTGGAAATGATTCTGTCCATCGAAGGTGTTCGTCAGTAGTCTGGCGTGCCGAGGCCCGGTCATCGCTGGCCGGGCTTTTTTCATTCTGCAAAACCATTCTCGTCTTGCACAGCAAATCTGTATTTTCCCTACCCATCTGTGCTCTTTAGTTTCAACTAAAAACATAAAAAGACAATAAAAACAATAACCTAAGGAAGTGGCACGCTCCATGCTCTACAAGAAACAAGCATCTTGTACTGGAGTCTGATCATGTCGCTTGAAAGTCGTATCCGCCTAACCCCGCCTCCTACCGAACCTTTGTCAGGCAGTGGGATGGAAATCGCTGAACGCCTGCTGGCAGCAGGCATCTGCGTGCTGCTGTTGCCCATCTGGGTGATTAACCTGTGTCTGGGTTTGCTTCATCTCTCTGCACCTATTCGTTTCGGTGCACGGCAGGACATACTGGGTCGACCACATGCCAAGCCGGTCTTCAGCCACGGATGTTTGCGTTCTTCCCTCGATGCCCTGTTAGTGTTCTCGGGTCGATTGCGACTGGTGGGCTTACCTTGCGATGCCGGCCGCAGTGAATTGAGAACCGCTTTTCAGCATCTGAAACCGGGCCTGATTAGCCTCTATGCTCTGTATTTTATTTCCGGATACCGCGTGTACAGCATTGATACGGCAACGCTCAAGCAGCGAGACATGAGCGAGTCGGCCAAGTATCTGCTGGCACTGCGTTATCTCATTGCACACGTGTTCAGTAGGGGCCGCATTCTGATCAACGTGAAGCGCTTTCGTCTGTTTGGCATTCGCATCACTAATCTCACCATGGCGGAAGCCGTGGACGCTATCGTCACACCATCGCCAGCCGACGGGCCGCGTGTTGGCTTTTTTGCGAATGTGAACTCGTACAATCTGGCGCGCCAACACAGCGGATTGAAAGATGTGCTGAATCAGGCCGACTGGGTGTTTGCCGACGGTTCGGGTGTGCGCATGGCTGCTCAGCGCTATGGCATGGCGCTGGTTGATAACGTTAACGGTACCGACATGCTGCCCGCACTGTGTGATCAGGCTGTGAGGCGTGATAAATCCCTGTTTCTCGTTGGCGCTGCGCCCGGCGTAGCGGAAGAGGCCGCATGTAAGCTGCGTGCGCAGTATCCCGGCTTACGCATCGCCGGAACGCACGACGGTTACTTTAACCACGAGGATAGTCAGCCGGTGGTCGACGCGATCAATCATTCGGGCGCCCAAATCGTATTGGTGGCCATGGGCACTCCTCTGCAGGAAAGCTGGACGCTCAAAGTCAGGCCCAAGCTGCAGGTCGAAACGGTGCTGGCCGTTGGTGGTTTATTCGATTTTTACTCTGGTCGTATTCCTCGTGCACCTGCCTGGATGCGCGACCTGGGATTGGAATGGATCTGGCGCTTACGCCAGGAACCGGTAAAGAAATTTAAACGCTATGTGCTGGGTAACCCTGCGTTCCTGATGCGCACCCTGATTGGATTAAGAGGATAGTCACCATGAGCAGTATGAGTATTTCCGCCAATATATTCACCCGCTATGAAGAGAACCGCCAAGCAAGTGAGCGCATCCAGACGCATGATTCGGCCGGTTTACCTCTGGGTTTGCAACAAGCGCTCGCCGCAATCGCATTGTGTGTACTCGCACCCTTGTTGTTGCTCACGGCGGCGATTATCCGATGCGAAAGCCCCGGCAACGCTTTGTTTACCCAGATTCGGGTAGGGCGACACGGTCGTCGCTTTAAACTGTACAAGTTTCGCTCCATGCGCATGGCATCAGACCCTAAATATGTGGATGTGAGTGCGATGCAAAGTGATCGCGAAGGTGTCTGCCAGAAGTTTTTCCACGACCCCCGCGTCACGGCAGTTGGACGCATTATCCGTAAATTTTCCATTGATGAGTTACCACAGCTGATTAACGTACTAAAAGGCGATATGGCGCTGATTGGTCCGCGCCCTGCATTGGAAAAGGAAACCGACGCCTACACCCTGCGCGCGCGAGGCCGTTTACAGGCAACGCCCGGATTGACGGGGCTGTGGCAGGTATCTGGTCGTGCCGACACCACCTTTGAACAACAGATCGATCTGGACCTGAGTTATGTGCGCGCACAAAGTATCTGGGAAGATATACGCATCATGTTCGCGACGATTCCTGTGGTGGTATTTGGTCGCGGGGCGTACTAGCTATTTTCAGCAGCGCGTTAATCTTACGCATTGCGTGCGGGCTGTGTTCACAGTAACCGCACGCGTTTTGGTTTCCCATCCTGACTCCCATTTCGCGAATTCCTGCATTTTGCAATCTAATAAATAATATAAAATACAATAAAAACAATTAGATATGAGTTGGCATCTGCTTTGCAAACGTCTCTGTGAACCGTTTTAAGGTAGGTAATAAGCAGGTGTCTAAACCGTATGAGTAGTAGGAAGTCACATCACATCAACACCATGGCTGGATCGTCCTCTGCGTCGACATGGCTCGTCTTCCTCGGAATGTGGCTGATGTTAAGCGGTTGCACACAACACCATGCCCTGCGTGATCCTCAACACGCGAATGCTGGGCCAGCGCCACATGTGCACAAGGTCGCCGCGCAGAAAGAGCCAGCGCCTCCGGTCGATGCGCTCTATCAATTGTGTGACGCGCCCCTGGATTCCCTTCAGGCGCTGCCCGAACTCAGCGCTGCCCGCACTGCGCCAGCGGTGATGGGGAAGGATGCGGTGTTGAGCCCGGGTGATTTGATCGAGGTCGTGATCGAGAACGGTGAGGGCTTCAGCGGACGCTACGTGGTGAGCCCTCAGGGGGGCATTAACCTCCCGTATTTACATGGTATTCGTATTCGCGGGCTGGATGTGTATCAGGTCGCTGAAAAAATCGAGTTGGCGCTGGTGCGTGCTGAAATGTTTCAGGCCGCGACGATTTCGGTAAATGTGCAGGTATTGGAGTGGGCAGAAATCGATGTAGTGGTGAGCGGGGCGGTATTTCAACCGGGGCGGCATTACATCAATAAACATCACGCTGAAGGCAAGCATGATGAGAAGACCGCGGCGTTTGGTGATTATCGCAGCACGCGATTACTGACCGAAGCCTTGCGCGCCGCTTCGGGTATCCGCCCGGATGCCATGATTGAGCGCGCGGTACTGGTACGCAATGGTTGGCACTTTAATGTGGATCTGGGAGGGGTGCTTTCGGGTGATCCCGTTTTGGATGTACCTTTGATCGCCGGCGATAAAGTCATCGTGCCCAGTATCGGTTGTGTCCGTCAGGAGTTGGTGCGTCCCAGCCAGATTACACCCAAAGGATTTCGCGTATTTATGTCGAACCTTACCGAGAGCGCGAACTCTAATGCCAACGCCGCGGTGGGCCGGTTCAGTTCAAATTTGCCCTATGGCGCGCGGCTTTTGCAGGCTGCGGTTTCGGCCAACTGTGTGGGCGGCGGGCAATGGACCGATGCCCCGCGTAAAGTGGTGGTCGCCAGCACAGACCCGATAAGCGGTGATTTTCGGGTGGTGGAACGCTCTGTGGAAGCACTGATGCGATTTGCGCACGATGATACCCACAATCCCTTATTGATGCCTAACGATGCGGTCGCCTGCTACGATTCTGATATTACCAATATCCGTGATCTTGCCCGCTTTATGTTGGATATCATCAACCCCTTGCGCGCGCTGTAGGGAGGTCGGACATGATTGATGCCCATAAGCAAATCAAGCTGCCTACTCATGCGGATCTGCGCCGTGCAAAAAGAATGCAGCGATGGCGGAATCCTTATCTTTTGTGGGGCTTGCTGTCGTACGGTCTGATTTGCGTGATGGTTCTGGTCTATCTGGGCCGTGAGCCGGTGTTCAGCAGCAATATGGCGCTGGTATTGCCGGGGTCGGGTTCCAGTTCGAGTTTTCAGATCGACAATGTGGGGCAGGCGAAGTCGGATACGAAATCACCGTTCGCGGGGGCGAGTTTCAATCCGCGGGTGAACTACAAAGAGATGCTTAAAAGCCGTGAAGTGATCGCCCATGCTGCTGAGCATCTGAATATGTCTGAAAAAGGGTTTGGGCAGCCAAAAATCAAACTTACCGAACAAACAAGCATTATCGAGGTGCAGGTGAAGGCGGGCAACGGTGCGATGGCGAAAGAGAAAGCCTGGGCGCTTTACAATGCCTTCCAGATGCATCTCGATGCGCTGCGTGCGGATGAAGCCCTGCGCCGTGATCAGAGTGTCATGAGTGTTTTGGCGCAGTATCAGGATCGTTTACATCAAACGCGCGAATCACTGGTGCGTTTTCAGGAGCAGTCGCTGCTGATCGATGAAATGCAGGTAACCCAGATGATGAGCACGCTTACACAGGTGCGTTCAGAAATGCTGTTCGCCGAAGCGGAGCGGAACCGGCAGCAGAATTTTGTGAATCAATTGAGCTTCGATTTGGGTGTGTCCCCGGGGCTGGCGGGGCAGGCATTTTCATTGCAGACCGACACACAGTTTCGCAGCCTGCTCAAAGAGCTTGATCACAGTGCCCAGCAGTACAGTGAGTATCGTTCTACTTGGGGTAAAAATCACCCCAAGGTCAAAGCGAGCCAGAAACGCCTCGAATTTGCACAACAGGCCACCTTCGACCGCAGCGCGACCCTCTTGGGTAGCGTGAACGCCAAAGTGCTACATACCGTGAATCTGGATAACAGTCCAGATCGTTCGCGCCTGTTCGGTCAGTTGCTCGATGCCTACGCGTCGCTGCAGGGCACCGATGCCCGTATCACAGAGCTGGAAGCCTCGGCGTCGTTACTGGACGATAAGCTACGCATTCTGGCCCGAGAATCCAAAGAGCTGGAGGCACTTAAGCGTGAATACGACTTGGCTGAGGCGGTCTATACTTCGGCGGCTGCGCGCCTTGAGGCGGGCAAAGCGGATGTATTCGCTTCGTATCCGGTGATTCAGTTGCTTACCTCTCCCAATACGCCCATTCAACAAACCAGTCCATCAACGATGGTCGCGGTGGCCGGTGGTCTCGCCGGCTTTTTCTTCGTCACGGTTGCGCTACTTATTATCTGGCAGCGGGGCTATCTGATTGCACGCCTTCTGCAACACAGTCCCGATTAACGTTTTTTCCTCGGTGTCTCCCGCTCCCTGAAGCGGCGCGTCCTATTTTGCAAAGCGCTTGCATTGCAGAGTGCGAATTGTGCTTCTCAGGGCCTGTTTGGTTTTTTCTGGTTTGCATTTAACATCAATAAAAACAGTGTATTACAGTGTTTTTGTGAACTGGCATGGGGCCTGCAATACCCTCGGTATTCCCATCCATTATTTGGTACGCAGGGCGATTTATGTCTCAGTCAGTTACACGCAAATCCAGCGTAGTGCGCAACAGCGAAGAGCGACTGGTGTTTACGGCGATTGCGGCAACCTACCTGCTGTATCTCACCGGCACCTTATATGTAGCCGGCTCCCTCATCGGTTGGGCCCTGTTTTCAGTGATGGTGCTGCGCGCCTTTGTGGCAGGGCGCTGGACACCTTCGGCCTCAGTGCCGGTGCTGGTGTGGGTGTGGGTCGTGGGTATGGTGATGATGTTGGTCGCCTTACTGATGGCGCATAGTGAATTTCAACTGGGCATGGGCACCACCATCAAGTCCAGCATTGGCTGGGCCAAGGGCTGGGCCTTGTTGGCGTTGTTTCCCTTGTTGGGGGCGATGCTCGATATTCGTCCACAAGTTCTGGTGCGCGCATGCTGCTTGCTGGCCTCCCAATCATTGCTGTTTGTCGTACTGTCGATTCCAGCCATTGCCGTGGGGATGGATGGGCCCTTGTATGTGTCGCCGCTCAAAGCGATTGGTGGCCCGATCAGTACCTTCGAAGTCGGTTTGTTTGGTATGAATCCCGAAACGGGTCGCCCCCGTTGGTCTTTCTTTACGCCCTGGGCGCCCGCGGCAGGTTTGTTGAGCTGTTTACTGTTGGTCATCTGTTCGCGCGAGCAGCACGGCTTCTGGCGCAGAGCCGGCATGACGGGGGCGGCCGTCATGTGCTTTTTCTGTCAGTCGCGTGCAGGGTGGGCCATCTTCCTCCTGTTGTTGCCGGCGTTGGTGATGATCCGTCATATGGCGAGTGCAAGGCTAATTATGATGGCGGGTGTGGTGTTTTCATCGGTTCTTCTGCTGGGGCAGCCACTCATTAGCGGTGTTCAGGATGCGCACCAGCAAGTGAAAGATAGCCGGGCGGGCTCAACACGCGTGCGCGCGGCACTGGCCACTATTGCGGTACAACGCTGGGAAAGTGAAGCGCCTGTGTGGGGACACGGCATCGTCGAGCGTGGCCCCAAGCTCGTCGAGTACATGCCGATTGGCAGTCATCACAGCTGGTACGGACTGCTGTTCGTGAAGGGTCTGGTTGGACTGCTGGCCCTCGCCGTGCCCCTGTTATTGTGTCTGATTTATCTGTTTTGGCGGTCCTTCGCCGTGCCCGGTGCACAGGCCGCATTTCTAATGCTGCTGGTGATTACGGCCTACAGTTTTTTCGAGAATCTCGAAATTCTCGCTTACATCTACTGGCCTGCCTTGATTTGGATTGGCATGGCTCTTAACCCCCTGAGAGAAGGAGATTTGTAGTATGAATAAGACCTACCTGGTGGGGTATTACGGCATGCAGAACAGTGGCGACGATGCCCTGTTGCTGGCCACGGCACTTGGGGCGCGCGAGTTCTTGGGTGATCAACAATTCGTCGTGAACTCACCCCGCACTTTAAGTATGCATGAGCTGGGAACTACCAGCGCGACCTTGTGCGAAGCCCAACGCTTTCCGGCCCAGAATCGTCTGCGTCAGTACCGCTGTGCGGCAGGGTCTGAACGTATTATTTTTGGCGGCGGTTCGGTATTTCATAATGCGCGCGATATTAACCTCAAGCGACACTTATTGAAGCTAGCGGGTGCGCGGGAGCATCTTGCGTTGGGGGTGGGCCTCGGCCCGTTTGTCAATGTGCGTGCGGAGCAAGCCTGTGCCCGATTTTTGAACGAGTGTCACTATGTAGGCGTGCGCGACGCCGAAAGCAAAGCCATTGCCGAAGCGATTGCGCCACGTGCCAGGGTTGAGCTGACCTTCGACCTGGCGCCATCGCTATTGCATCTCGCCAGTCACACACCGCAGACCTTAGTTCGGCAGGGGATTGCAGTGTGCCTGTGTCCCACTGAGCGTTTAGTTGGTGATCCTGAAAAAGAACGCCGGCGGCTTGCGGTGCTTGCCCATGCACTCGACTTGGCGCATGTGCTGACCGGAGAAGCCATTCATTTTATTGACTTCAATGGCCATACCCAGCTTGGTGATCGTCAGGTGCATTATGAACTGGCCTCGTTGATGGACACTAAAACGCCAAAGCATTTTGTTGAGTACGATGCGCATCCTCTGCGTGTGATGCAGCGTATGGCCGGATTTAAGGTGGCTTTATGTATGCGCTTGCACGCCTCGGTACTGGCCTTCATGTGCAACACTCCCGTGCTCTCTCTCAACTATCACCCCAAGTGTGCAGGGTGGTGTGAGCAAATTGGTATGCCCAGCGCTTACCGCGTCAATATCAACGACCTGTATCCATATTCTCTTGCGCACCTGTTGAGCGAGGGCGTGCAACAAGGATTTGAAATGCCGGCCATGCCGGTGCAGCAAGCAGCAAATTTATCGGTTAATAATTGGAGAAATAGTGATGTCTATCGCCAAACCTACAGTAAGTGTGATTATTCCTTTGTATAACAAGATTGCGGATGTGGTGCGCACGATTGATAGCGTGCTGAAGCAGACGGTTGCCGCGGCAGAAATTATTGTCGTGGATGATGGTTCCACCGACGGTGGCCCGAATTGGCTGGCGCAAGAGCGGGGAGAACACATCCGTTTGATTCGCCAGCCCAATGGCGGTGTATCGGCAGCGCGTAATCGTGGTATTGCCGAAGCCCGTTGCGAACTGCTGGCCTTTCTGGACGCGGATGACCTGTGGGAACCCCACTACCTCGAGGAGATGCTGGCAATGGTGCAGCGATTTCCGGAAGCCGATTGTTTCGCCTCGGCGTATCAAGTGCTTGAGGGTGAGAACAGCTATCGTGACCCTAAAATACGTTTCGCAAAGATGCCGGCTGAACCGCAGTTACTCGCTGATTATTTTGACGTGGGCGCACGCGGTGATTTGCCCTTCATGACGTCCTCGTTCTGTATCCGACGCGCAGCGGTGAAGGTGATTGGCGGATTTCCGGAAGGGGAAGCCATGGGTGAAGATCAGGATTTTTTTGCCCGTGCGGCATTACAGCTGAATATTGCCTATACGCCCTCGGTGCTCCTGTTCTATCGCGTCGACAGCAGTAATCGCGCCTGTGACCGTATTATTCCCGACGATGAGTGTCCGTTCAGCCAACGCTTGACACAGCGCGTCGCGAGCTCGCTGGAAAATACCGAAGTAGGCGAAGCGGTGCTGGATTACTGTGGCGCGCACTTGCTGCACATCGCATCACTCAACATTCGTATTGGGCGATTGGCGCCTGCGAAGCGCCTGCTGGCCGACGCGCGCGCCAAACGCCATGGCCTGCGGCACCGTTGGTGGAGTATGCGCATGGCCCTCGTTGCGCTGCTGCAAGGGCGAAAACCGCTGCCGATGGCGGCATAAGCGCATTACGTGGATCGTGCATGTGTAGGAGAAAAAGCCATCCGTCCGGGTGGCTTTTTTATTGGAGGGATTACATGCCGGCGCTGCCGCCTCATAGGTTTTGGTTTCCGGCAGCGAAGCAGTGCTGCGAGCATCATCCCATGAAATTCCCGAT
>JBFHUL010000026.1:0-38981 GCA_041590075.1 Oleiphilaceae bacterium | reverse complement strand
GGGCATGCTGCCTGCCCACAGAAGTTCATCGCCAATGCGTGACTGCACAAAATGGTGGATATTGTTGAGTTGCTGAAGTAGCTCGCCGCGTGAGTCCGATACGGGCGTGATCAGCTCAAGCAGCGCCTCGGAGTAGTCGGTTGTGATCTGTCCATGGGTCAGCGGATGGCCCAGAGCGCGCGGATGATCGCTTTGCGCGATATCAAAATTGGCCGCGGTGCGCAGTCCTTCTTTCTCAATGCCGCGGCGAAATGGCAGTGACTCAGAGCGAAGATACGTTTTCAGACCTTGCACACCTTCGGTGAGCGTGGACGATGCGGGAGCAGGGTTCATAGCGTATTCCTGTATAGGGGGCAGTGCGTCGCCGTTGATGCTGCGCGTATTATACGCAGCGCAGTGCTCTCAGGGCTGCGCATCCTTGAAAATCAATGTTCCAGAGTCGCGTTATGGCTTCATGAGTTTGCTCAAGGCGGCGGCCATGGCCGTGTTGCCGGTGTCGGCTCGACTGCCGGTCGCGCGTGCTTTGGCTTGCGGCTTGTTCTGGCGCGCCGGTGTAGCGGGTGTTTCGGGCGCGTCCAGTTTCATGCTCAGCGCGATGCGTTTGCGTGCCACGTCTACGTCAATCACTTTTACTTTAACGATATCGCCTGTTTTAACTACCTCGCGCGGGTCCTTTACAAATTTATTGGCCAACATCGAGATGTGCACCAGTCCGTCCTGATGCACGCCGATATCAACGAAGGCGCCGAAATGCGTCACGTTGGTCACGGAACCTTCCAGAATCATGCCGGGCACGAGATCTTTCAGGGTTTCAATGCCGTCTTTAAAGGCCGCAAAACGAAACTCCGGGCGAGGGTCCCGGCCCGGCTTGGCCAGTTCGCTGAGAATGTCCTTCACGGTGATGAGTCCGCTGTGCTCGGATACGAAATCGTTGGCGGATAATCCACTCAACAATGCAGCATTGCCGACCAGATCGGAGATACTTAAGTGTTTGGTCTGGGCAATGCGCTCCACCAAAGGGTAGGACTCCGGGTGCACCGCCGAGGCGTCGAGAGGATTGTCACCCTCACGAATGCGCAAAAAACCGGCGCATTGTTCAAAGGCTTTTTCACCCAGACGCGAGACCTGTTTAAGGGTTTCGCGATTTCGGAAGGCGCCATGCTGGTCGCGAAAGTGCACGATATTCTGTGCAATGCTGGTACTCAAACCTGCCACGCGGGCCAATAGAGGTGCCGAGGCGGTGTTCACATCCACGCCCACGGCATTTACACAATCCTCAACCACGGCATTCAGGCTGCGATTGAGCTGCACCTGGCTCACATCGTGCTGATATTGCCCTACACCGATCGCTTTGGGTTCTATTTTCACCAGCTCGGCGAGCGGGTCCTGCAGCCGGCGGGCAATCGATACCGCGCCGCGAATTGTCACGTCGAGCTCGGGGAATTCCTGTGCCGCAAATTCCGACGCCGAGTATACCGAGGCGCCTGCTTCACTCACCATGATGCGCGTGAGCTTGAGTTCGGGGTAGCGTTTGGCGAGGTCGCCCGCCAGTTTTTCGGTCTCCCGGGAGGCCGTGCCGTTGCCGATACTCACCAGTTCTACCTGATGTTGTCTCGCCAGGCTGGCCAGGGTTTCAATTGAACGATCCCATTGGTTTTTGGGGGCGTGAGGATAGATGGTGGCATGATCCAGCAACTTGCCGGTGCTATCCACCACGGCCACTTTTACGCCGGTGCGCAGGCCCGGATCCAGTCCCATGGTGGCTTTCGCGCCGGCCGGTGCGGCCAGCAGCAGGTCTTTGAGATTTTCGGCAAAGACTTGAATGGCCACCTGTTCGGCATCTTCGCGCAAACGGGTCAGGAGTTCGGTTTCGATATGCAGGTTCAGTTTGACCCGCCAGGTCCAGCGCACCACTTCTCTGAGCCAGGCATCGGCAGCCCGGCCGGCATCCCGCAGACCCACATGCGCCGCGATACGCGTTTCGCATGGGTGAGGGGCAAGGCGATCGTCCTGCTCTGTGGGGGCTACCTGCAGACTCAGGTTCAGCACGCCTTCGTTACGGCCTCGAAACAGGGCCAGTGCCCGGTGCGAAGGGATTTTGCTGATCGCCTCCTGATACTCAAAATAGTCGCGAAATTTTTCGCCGCTGCTTTCCTGTCCAGCGACCACCGCACTGTGCACTACGCCCTCCTGCCACATGAAGGTTTTCAGTTGGCCCAGCAGTGTGGCATCCACGCAAAAACGTTCCATCAGAATATATTTGGCACCATCCAGGGCCGCTTTGGTATCGGGCACACCCGCGTCGGCATTGATATAGGCTTGTGCCGTGCTTTCTGGATCTTGCGTTGGGTCGTCAAACAGGCTGTCGGCGAGGGGCTCCAGGCCGGCCTCAATGGCAATCTGGCCCTTGGTGCGGCGTTTAGGTTTGTAGGGCAGGTAAAGGTCTTCGAGCTCATTTTTGGTTTGGGCATTGTCGATGCGTGCGCGCAGGGCATCATCGAGCTTGCCCTGCTCGGCAATGCTGTTCAGAATCGTTTCGCGACGGTCTGCCAGTTCGCGCAGGTAGCGCAGGCGATCTTCGAGTTGGCGCAGCTGGGAGTCGTCCAGTTCTCCGGTCGCTTCTTTGCGGTAGCGTGCAATAAAGGGCACGGTGGCACCTTCGTCCAGGAGTGCGACGGCAGCGCTGACCTGTTGTGGTTTAACCTGGAGTTCCTGAGCGATTTGCTGAGCGATGGATTGCATGACGGGCCTGTACTTCTTTGACGGATAAGCGGGTGAACGTTGCCCCAAGGGCTAAGCAAGCCCATATGGAGGCGGCGCGCTTATTTTAAACCCTGTCGATACAAAAAGTCCGATTCAATGTGCGAATCAATCCGGTACAATGCCCGCCCGCAGAGTAAAACCAATTGAGGTAGTCGTGGCCAATCGCCTTAACGCCAAGCAGAGTGAAGCCGTGCATTACATCGACGGGCCCTTGCTGGTACTGGCCGGTGCGGGCAGTGGCAAGACCAGCGTGATTACGCGGAAAATCGCCTACCTGATCAAACAATGTGGCATGAAGGGGCGCAATATTGCCGCCGTTACCTTTACCAACAAGGCCGCGCGCGAGATGAAAGAGCGCGTGAGCAAGTTGGTGGGTGGGCCCGAAGCGCGGGGTTTGACCGTCTCTACATTCCATAATCTGGGCCTGAATATCATTCGTAGCGAGCATAAAATGCTGGGCTACAAACCGGGTTTCTCGATCTTCGATGCCGAAGATGCGCGCAATCTGATGCGCGACCTCATGATGAAAGAGGGCGACGAAAATACCGATCAGCTGAACGATATCCAGATGATTATCTCCAACTGGAAAAACGCCATGTGGACGCCTGCCTATGCAGCGCAAAAAGCCGATGGCCCCGAACAGCAGTTGGCCGCCCAGATTTATGCGCTTTACAACCGTTACCTGAAAGCCTACAACGCGCTCGATTTTGACGACCTGATACTGCTGCCGGTGCAACTGTTCCAGAATGAGCCGAGCGTACTGAGCAAATGGCGCAGTAAAATTCGCTACCTGCTGGTGGATGAATATCAGGATACCAATCTCGCGCAATACGAACTGGTAAAACTGCTGGTGCAGGAGCGGCAGGCGTTGACGGTAGTGGGTGACGATGATCAGTCCATCTATGCCTGGCGGGGGGCACGGCCCGAGAATCTGGCGCGGCTGGAGCAGGATTTTCCCACCCTGCGCCTCATCAAGCTGGAACAGAATTACCGTTCCACCTCGCTGATTCTCAAGGCCGCCAATACCCTCATCGCCAATAATCCCCATGTGTTTGAAAAGGCACTGTGGAGTGAATTGGGCATGGGCGACAAGATTCGGGTGATTCGTTGTCGTAATGAGGATGCCGAGGCCGAGCAAATCGCAGCTGAAATTCTCGATCTCAAACTCAAGAAAGACATTCCGTTTAAGGATTTCGCGGTACTGTATCGCGGCAACCATCAGTCTCGCCTGTTGGAAATCAAGATGCAGGCCTTTCAGGTGCCGTATCGGATGTCGGGGGGCACCTCGTTTTTTGCCAAGAACGAAATCAAGGATGCCATGGCCTATTTGCGGCTGTTGGTGAATCCCGATGATGATGCTGCATTCTTGCGCATCGTGAACGTGCCACGCAGGGAAATTGGTCCCACCACGCTTGAAAAGCTCGGTACCTATGCCAATGAGCGGGATGTGAGTCTGTATCAGGCCATCGATGAAATCGGGCTGGCCCAGCACTTGAGTGAGAAACCCTTGTCGCGCCTCAAACGCTTCCGCGACTGGCTGGACCGCACCATGCGCCGTTGCTATGAAGAAGACCCCATTCCGGTCATCAAGCAGCTGTTTACCGACATCGAATACGATCAGTGGCTATATCAACATGCGAGCACGCCCAAGGCGGCCGAAAAGCGCATGGATAACATCTGGATACTCATCGACTCTCTGCGCAAAATGCTCGAAACCGACAAAGGCACGGCCGATGAGTTGGGTATTGAAGAAGCGATTTCCCGCCTCATTCTGCGTGATATGCTGGCCCAGCAGGAAGAAGAAGACGATAGCGATAAGGTGCACCTGCTCACGCTGCATGCCTCCAAGGGACTTGAGTTTCCGCACGTGTTCATCATGGGCATGGAAGAAGAACTGCTACCGCACCGCACCAGTATTGAAGAAGACAATATCGAAGAAGAGCGCCGCCTGATGTACGTAGGCATCACTCGTGCCCAGCGCACGCTGGCGCTGAGCTATGCGGCGAGTCGAAAACAGTATGGCGAAAAAATAGAAACCATTCCGAGCCGCTTTATTGACGAATTGCCCGATGAAGATCTGCAGTTTGAAGGTGGCGAAGAACAGGACAAGCAGCGCGCGCAGCAAAAAGGCAAGCAAACGCTGTCGGCCCTGCTGGATGGATTGAAATAAATCTTCAGTGTTGCTCCGCGCTCATAATGACGCGGTTGCGACCTTCGGTTTTGGCACGATAAACACATTCGTCCGCACGTTTGAAGGTATCATTGGGTGTGCGGTCGGAGGGGCTCTTTTGTGCCAAGCCAATGCTCGCTGTCAGCTTGATGGTTTGTTCGCTACCCACCGAAAACTCGGCCTCTTCTATCGATTCGCGCAGGCGTTCGGCAAGCAGTTTGGCATCGCCGGAAACCGAGAGCGGCATCACCAGCAGAAACTCTTCGCCACCATAACGGCCAAACTGGTCGTAGGGACGCACGTTCGCCGCGACGATTTGGGCAAACTGGATCAACACCAGGTCGCCTGCGTGATGGCCGTAGGTGTCGTTGACCGGTTTGAAGTGGTCTATGTCGATGACCATCACCGACAGCCGCCCCTCCTCTCGCTGGGCGCGCCACCATTCGTTTTCCATGAAGTGCAGTATCATTCTGCGATTCCAGATGCCGGTGAGTTCATCATAGTTGGCATGTTTGGCCATGCGGTTTTCGTGATGGAGGATGCGCTGGCCCGCCATGATGCGCACTTTCAGTTCATCCACCGAGAAGGGTTTGGACACAAAGTCGTCGGCGCCGGCCTCAATGCACTGCACGAGATTTTTGGTGCCGGTTTTGCTGGTCACCATGATAATGTACACAAACCGCTCCAATTCTTTCACGGCGCGGCAGATCTCGCCGCCATCCATCACCGGCAATTCCCAGTCGAGTAATACCAGATTTATGTCCGGATTCTTTCGCACGGTTTCCAATGCCAGATTACCATCTGCGACTGTCAGCGAGGCATGGCCCATCTCGGCCAGCATTTCTTCGAGCAGCAGGCTGGTTACGGGGTCGTCTTCAGCAATCAGTACAGTCATGTAGTTTGCGCTTCCAGATAATAATTAAGTTCGTTTATCAGCGTGTTCAGCATGGCGTCGAGCGTTTGCCAGCGGTCGCGTAATTCGGCTTCGGTCATGTTGGCTGCCTCGAGCTCCAGATCTTTGAGCGCCTGCGCGAGCGAGGGACTGCAAAAGTTGGCGACCGCGCCTTTGAGCTTATGTGCCTGGCGTGCCGCGGTTGGTATGTCGCCGCTATCAATGGCGTTTGCCAGCTCGGTATGCATGCCCGGGCAGGCTTCGCGGGCTTTCTGTATTACTTTGATCAGCAGTCCCCGGTTACCGCCGCAGATCTTCAGTCCTACGGATTCATCAAAATAGCGGCTTGTTGAACGCTTCATGTTGGGTACTGCTGCCTCCGGTACAGGCGAGGGAGTTCCTGAAGGGATGGGGGGTGCCTCGCCCAGCAGTTGTTCATCGATGAGCCGGTAAAGCGTATCCAGATTCACCGGTTTAGTGAGGTAATGATCCATGCCCGATTCAATGCATCTCTCGCGATCCCCTTTCATGGCATTGGCCGTTATACCCACAATGGGAATCCGGTCGAGCGCGCTTTCGGCTTCGAGCCGGCGGATTTCCCGTGTCGCTTCAAGACCATTCAGTACGGGCATTTGTACATCCATGAAAATCGCGTCGTAGTTTTGCCGTGTGCGCTGGCGGAGGGCGGCCTGTCCGTCGCCAACCGCATCCACCTGATGCCCCCGGGCGGTCAATGCATCCACAACAAGTCGCTGGTTCACCGGGTTATCCTCGGCCACCAGAAAGTGCAGTCCTGAGTCACCATGGGGCTGTTGCTGTATCTCTGCAGAGCTGGCGAGGTGTGCTTTGTCCAGCAGCGTGATGAGCGCATCGTAGACCTCCGACTGCAACACGGGTTTGAGCAAATATTGGTCGATACCTGCAATTTTCGCCAGTTTTACGTCGGCATCCACATCGGAAGACGACAGCATGAGAATGACCCGTGGCGCGGCGAGGCCCGCCTTTTTCAAGCTGTTCATCAGGTCGAACCCGCTCGATTCCGGCATATTCTTATCCAGTAACATTACCTCTATCGGGCGCTGTGTATTGGCCGCTTCGCGCAAGTACTGCAGGGCTTCCTCGCCCGACGCGGCCAATAGGGGTTTACCTCCCCAGTTGCTCACCATGTCGCCCAGCCAGCGCCGATTTATCTCGTTGTCGTCGACGATCAGGCAGCGTTCCAGCGCTTTTTTGATATCGTTGTTACTGAGCACCTGGTCCTGAGGCAGGCGCTGTCTCGGCGCGGTTTTTCTGAGGGGCAGAGTAATACGAAACTTGGTCCCTACACCCTCCCGGCTTTCCGCTTCGATGTGGCCGCCCAGCATGTTTATCAGCCGTTTGGAGATTGCGAGGCCCAGTCCGGTGCCGCCGTAACGTCGGGAGACACTGCCATCGGCCTGCTGGAAGGGATTGAAGATGGAAGACATCTGGTCGGTTGCGATACCAATGCCGCTGTCTTCAACCTCGATGGTTACTTGTTGTATTTCGGTATCTTCGGCGCAGGGCGTCGCTGTGGCGATGACCCGGATATCGCCTTTCGATGTGAACTTGATGGCATTGCTCAGCAAGTTGTTTATGATTTGTGCAAACCGTTGGGCGTCCAGCATTACCCACAGATGCAATGCGGGATCAACGTAGTAATGCAGTTCCAGACCTTTGGCGAAGGCCGCCTGGGCCTGACTTTTCACGGTAAGCCCCAGGCATTCTTCCAAGTGGACGGGTTCAAGGTGTATTTCGAGCTGTCCGGCTTCGATCTTGGAAATATCCAGAATGTCGTTCAATACGTTCAACAAGGCACTGGCGGAGGTCTGAATCATGCCGATGTAATCGCGCTGTATCTGACTTACGCCTGTATTCTTCAGCAAGTCTACCATGCCCAGTACACCGTTTAAGGGGGTGCGGATTTCATGGCTCATATTGGCCAGAAACTCGCTTTTCAGCTGGTCGGCCCGTTTCGCTTTCTCAGCGGCCGCCCGCAGGCTGGCTTCAAGAGTACGGGTGTCGGTAATATCCAGGTTACCGCCCAGCACCCTTATGGTATTGCCTGCCTCGTCCAGCTTCATCTGGGCACTGGCGCGAATGTACTTGATGCGCCCATCGGGCAGCAGAAGCCGAAACTCGGTATTCCAGGTTTTGCCTTCTTCGACACATTTCTGCAACGAGCCTGCCGCGCGCTGCACATCCAGGGGATGCACGCTTTGTTCCCAGAATTCATATAGCAGCTTGCGTTTTCGGTCTTCGGGCGTTTCATAAATGCGGTGCATGTTGTCATCCCAAATCAACTCATCTGTCTGGGTGTCCCAGTCCCAGATACCCAGTCCGGATACTTCACTTGCCATGAGCACACGCTGCTGGACCGTTTGCAGGTCGGCGGTTTGTCGGGCGATTTCTGTTTCCATGCGTTGCTGTGCTTCAATCTTTTCGGTGACGTCAGATTGAATGCCAATATAATACTTGGCCGCCCCTTTTCGGTTGAACACCGGGGCAATGCTCAGGCTGCACCAGAAAGACTCGCCATTTTTACGCTGGTTCTGTACTACAACGTCGACTTCCTGCTGGGCATTCAGGGCCTGGCGTATGCGTGCCAGGCCTTCCTGATCGCGATGCGCGCGATTCATAAAGCGGCAATTTGAGCCTTTTATATTATCTAAACGATACCCACTAATGCGTTCGAATGCAGGGTTGCAGTAGAGGATGGGTTGATCATTGTCGGCGTCGGTAATGACGATGCCTTCGCGCGAGAAGCGCACAGCGTTTTCAAAGAATTCGAGACGTTGCCGATCGCTCTGTGCGGGCGCCACGGTGCAGGCGATGAGCACGGCAGTGACAACCATACAACTGAAAAATTGCTGCGCTTGTGATGCACCCTGAAATGTCCCCGGTGCCTCAAACGGGCCTAGCCCATACAGTGTTGCTAACAAGCCTGCCAAGGCCGTTGAAGCGGCAAGCACCACGCTCATGCTGCTCGGCATGCGCATGGCCGCCAGGGCAAGGGGCACTACAAGCAGCACAGGTGAAGAGAATGTGTCGCCCAGCGGCTGCAGAAAAATCAGGCCCCATACGATAGCGAGTAGCGCAAGGATGGTGGCAATCTCATAAGGCGCGCGCAGGTCTTGTGCATCACGCTCCCGTAAGCGTTGCCAGGCGGGTGCCAGGCAAAGTAACCAGGGTGTGAGGATCACCAGTGCTGTGCTGTCGCTTAATGAGGCGTGCACCCAGTGCGCCGCAGGGTTGCTGGAAGTATCAAACCATGCGGTGTCTATGAGGGCGGTCAGCAGCGTGGCCAGCGGCGGAATCACCACCACGCTCAAGCCGAAATAAATCAACAGGGGTTTCAGGCGCAGACCGGAAAAATCTTTCAGACCTGTGCCGCTGAGTCGTTGACACAGCCACACTAATGCCGCGCTCTCCACTACCGTGATCAGGCCGAACAGTCGGCTGCCAGCGGGAATGATGCCGGCCTCGAATACTATGAATTCGGCCAGCATGCTTGCGCCTGCATACAGGGGCCAATGGTGCATCGGCGCCAGAATAAACGCAGCGGTGAGCAGGGCAAGTGGGGGCCATATCAGATGCAGCATTGGCATCGCGGTGGGGGATGTGCTGCAGCCCCAGAGCACCAGTGTGTAGAGAAGCCCGAACAGAACTGTGTGATTGAGGTGCGTAACCACGAATGAACATCCCTTTGATGCTGGTGTTGAATGTGTTGTTTACGGTATTTTGTGTGCGCTCATCGCTCCAGATTAACGCTCTCAACTATAGTTCATCTGGCATGATTTGCATGTAAGCAAGCACGAAAGAGCGGAGGAGCAAGCCGGATGATGGTAACGAAAATAAGGGGCAGTATATGAACGCATGGGTGATCTTTACAGCCGTTAACGCTGCGCTGGTGTTGCTGCTGGCCCTCAATGTGTCGCGGCTGCGCATGCAGTATCAGATCCCCTACGGGGATGGTGGCAACAAGGCGATGAATCAGGCGATCCGTGCGCATGCCAATGCGGTCGAACACGGGGTTTGGATGGCCCTGCTGTTATTGGCCCTGAGTGCGAACCACGGCGGCGCGCATTGGGTGGCGGGGCTCGGTCTGGCGTATACCCTGTCGCGCCTGCTGCATGCCTATGGCATGTTGGGTCGGCACTTCAATGCCCGCCGGTTGGGTGCGGCAGTGAGTTATCTTGCGCAGTTGGTGGCCATTATTGTGTTACTTCTTCTGGTTTGGATTGGTAGTGAATGAGTAAGACAGACTGGGACGCGACAGAGATATTACCGAACCCGCTGTTTACGCAGGTGATTGCTGCGACGCCACTGGTGTCGATGGATCTGATTGTACGCAATGAGCGTGGTGAGGTGCTGCTGGGGCAGCGCCGCAATCGACCGGCGCAAGGGTATTGGTTTGTGCCGGGAGGTCGTATTCGTAAAAACGAGCGGCTTGCGCATGCCTTCACGCGGTTGTGCGCCACGGAGCTGGGCGCTGCATTCACCTTTGACCAGGCTCGCATGCTGGGAAATTTCGAACACTTTTATTCCGATAACGCCTTGGGGGTTGATGGGGTGAGCACTCACTATGTCGTTTTGGCCTATCAATTGGAGGCGACTAATACAATGCGCGTGTCACTGGATGATCAGCATGCCGCCCAGCAATGGTGGAACGTTGATGCCCTGCTTAGCAGTGATCGGGTACACGCCCATACCAAGGCATATTTTTGCAGCACCATGGCGGTGTGAGGCGCCACGACATTCACCTAGCGCCGGTATTCCCGTGTAGTGCCTGTTTAGTGCCTGTGTAGTACCTGTGTAGTACCCGTGTAGTACCGGTGCAGTACCCGCATGATCACTTGCGCAGGTGCCGGCGAATACGCGCTTTCTGCTGCGGACTGAGTCGTTGAAATTTCTGCCGCAGTTGTTGTTTCTGTGCCGGCGACATACGCTGGAAACGCTGCATATTCTGGCGTAGTTTCAGTTTCTGCTCCGGGCTCATGCGACGGTAGTCGCGCATCCGCTTGAGCAGTTGCTGGCGTTGCTCCGGGCGCATTTTTCGCCAGCTTTGAAAGCGTGCTTTGGCCTGTTGGCGCTGTTCGGCGTTCATGCCTCGCCAGCGCTCAGCGCCTTGCACCAGGGCTTGCCGGGTGTCGGCATCCAGCCCGTGCCATTTTTCGGCGAAAGGTGCCAGCACTTCTCGGCTGCCTGGATCGAGTTCCTGCCAGTTCTGAGCGAGGGCCTGCGTCCCCGCGAGACACAAGAGAATAAAGCTGAGAACAAGAGAGTAGGGCTTCATTGTTCGTCCTCCTCATGGGTGTTTTCTGGCGTGTCGTCTTGCCATTCAGCAAGGTCTACAGGGGTGGTCAGTTCCGCATCGCGCGTTTCGCTTTCGGCCAAAAATAAAAAGAATTCCATATCCTGCAAAGGATCGGGATCCGCATAAACCGGCAGGCTGGCCATGACACTAACCGCGCTTAGACACATCATCATCAAGCTCCGCGTCGCTTTGAAGAGATAACCACAGGGCAAACTCCAGATCTGCCACAATTTCCTGTTCGGTCTCATCAAGCGTGGTGAGATAGGTAAAGGCATCGATGGCCTCCTCATTGTGATGCGTAAACAGTGTTGGGTCTTCGGGCGTCGAGACGCTGGGTATCTGCCACCATAACAGTGCAACGGCGCACAGGCTGCATGCCATGGCGACCATCGGTTGCCAGTGCCAGGCTTTGCGCGATGGACTGAGCGCGCGTTGTCGGGCTTCGTGCAGGCGCTGCTGTGTGGCGGGCGGCAAGTCTGTCACGCTCCGGTTGAGGGCACGCTGTGTGTGTTCCTGAATGGCGGCATCGTTGTCGTGCTTCATGTGTTTACCTCTTGGCGCGTCGTCGCATGTTCCTGTGCAAGTTCCGCGTAGTGTTCCCTAAGTTTCTCCATGGCGCGAAAAAAATGTGTTTTGACGCTGTTCTGATTAATGCCCATTACTTCTGCCGTTTCACTGACGCTGAGACCTTCCCAGCTGCGCAGCAGATAACACTGCTGCTGTTTAACAGGCAAGTGCTCAATCACTGCCAGCAAGCGCTCGCCGAGCTGGTCTCGCCATAATTCTTCAGCCGGACCGGCCATCTGGTGTGCATAGGAATGCTCGCTTGTAGTCTCATTCTCATCGTCCTGCTCATGACGCCAGAAAAACAGGCGCCGCTTGAGGCTTTCTTTGCGGTGCCAGTCCAAAATGCCATTCTCCAGAATCTTGAGGAACAGGCCGCGCCATTCTTCCGGCGCGTTTGCCGCATAGCGATTGACCAGTTTAATCATGGCATCCTGCACCAGATCCAGGGCGTCCGCTTCGTTGCGCGTGGCCAGCTGGGCCATACGCAAGGCGCGACCTTCAATGCTTTGCAGAAAACGCTCAATATCCTGCACGGTATGCTCTCAAGTGGAAAAAGCGGCGAGCCAAAGGGCTCGCCGTATGGTTGGCGGTAATGCGCCATCGTTTACTCGCCGCTGTCACCCAGACGTGCTGTGACAAGCCGGGCACTGAGTTCGCTGCCGGTTTCGTTATAGTGACCTGCAGCAGTGAGGTGCAGCACTTGCTGACCGGTCTGCAAATAGGTATCCAGTGCCGCGCTAAAGCTGGCAAAGTCACGATAGACATGAATACCGGTGGCGCGGTCGAGAATCGCAAAGCGGCCCTGAGAGCCATCATTGACGATGCTGCTCACCTGCAGATTCAGAGCAATCGAACCCGGAATGCCTCTTAAGTGTAGCTTCATTCGTGCGGTATCGGCATTCACGTGCAGCACACCCTCGCTCACCACCACGTTGCCTTGCGTACCGGTAGGCCAGACGCTCAGCAGTTTGGCCGCATGGCTGGAGAAATCCGGATCGAGCACGCTGAGTGCGTCAAAGTCCATGGGCGCGGTGCCAAAGGCTTTGGGGTAACCGCGCACTTGCACCAGTTCACCCTGTTCGATGTTCTGGGTATCCAGCGAGCCGGTGTCGATTTCGTAAGCACTGGGATCAGCGTCACTCAGGGCATCTATCCCGGTGCCGGTAAAATCGAAGAGATCGACCGGGCGACGGTTAATATGGCTCAGATCCAATTGCAGAGGCAGCGCTTGCGCGACCTGTCCCACAATGCGGTTTACCTTCATGCGGACGTGGCCGCTGGTGGCGTCAAACGCGCCGTCGTTGGCGGAATAATCGCCCAGGGCGAGGATGTGTTGCCCAATGGAGAGCTGGCTGATGTCGGCGTCGCCCAGGCGGTAGCCCGAAACTGTCGTGTTGGCGTCCACATAAAGCGTAACCGTCTGGCGGAAGTGTGCGCTGCCATCGGCGAGCTCCAGCACGCCGCCCTGAAGTGTCAGGGTGTTCTCGGTGCGGGCCGTAATAGTGCCTTTGAGTACGTCCTGATCCGACCAGGCCACGCTGCTGCCAGCATGTACCTGAGTGGCAAGGTAGCGGCTCTGACTGTCTTCCGAAGGGCTGCCATAAGCAACCAGCGGGCTACCTGCATCGAGCTCGGCTAATACCCGCAGGCCGGCCTCGCCTTCATATTCAATGCCATTGATATCGAAGCGGGTGCTGGTGTCGACATCGAAGGTAAACTGTCCGAACTCGCCACGCTTGAGTCGCATCGGGCGCAGTGCGATAGTGATGTCCTGCTCGGCGGTATTCACCTCGCTCAGCAGGCCCCGCACGCGATGTTCGCGGTCGGTATCCAGAAAGGTAGTGCCGATCATAAACGGCTCGACGCGCACAATGGCGGGTTCGAAGGATTCAATGGTATTGGATGCGGCAAGATCCAGATCCAGCGTCAGCGCGGCGGTTTTGCGTGGTGAGATATGGATCAGTTCACCGTCGCCGAGCTGCAGGGAAACGTCCAGCGTGGTGAGGGCATTCCCTTCCATATCCAGCGCTGTGGCCGAGAAACTTTCTCCGGCTTCGTTCTGAATCACGATATCGGCATCGCTGTAATCAAGCTGCAAATGAATGCTCTGGTAAATACCCGCGGGCACCGAGAGCACCGCAAACAGCTCCGACAAGTCCTGGTACTGGACGAAATCGATTTCTGTGCTGACGGGCAGGATCGCTACCTGGGTGCCATCGCGTCGTTCGAGCGTGACGCCGGTCAGGGCGATTTCATAGCTGAGAAAATCTTCCTCGGCATCGGTGATGGCCAGTTCGAGCTGCCCGCTGGATGAGGTATCGGTGCCCAGACCGCTGCTGCCGCAGGCGCTTAGCCCCAGAATAGCAAGTATGAGCAGAAAACAGAGTCCCGTTTCCCGGCCGCGTAGTCGTAGAGTGCTAAATACATGATTGGTTTGCATGTCTCGCTCCTGCTGAGTCATTAATAAGGGGCGCCAAAGGCACCGTTTTCATGTGCAATCACTCGTGCACCTCACCTGGGCCCTGAAGTGAAGTGGCTGAGTTATGCCCCTTAACGAATCAAGCGCGAAAAGGTTTACAGGCGTCTTAAAAATTTTCACTTTGTGCTGCATGGTCTACATTTATGCACATCTCCAAACAAGTAAGAGCGCTATGATTATCCGTTTACTGAATCTCCGAGTGCTGCTCGGCATGCTGGTCTGTTGCCTTACCGCCGGTGCGCAGGGGCAGGCTCTGCTGTGCAAAAAGCTCACGGCGACCGGGAATGCCGAGTATCCGCCTTATTTATGGCGTGAAAATGCAGAGTCGCCGCGCCTGATAGGCGCCAATGCCCTTATTTTTGAGGCGATCAGTGAGCGTCTGGGTGTGCCGATCGAGTTGCAGTACACGGGGCCCTGGTCGCGCGCCCAGCAGGAGGTGCGCAGTGGGCGTATCGATCTCATGGCGGGAGCCTTTATTACTGTGCCCCGGCAACAGTGGATGGACTATGTGCATCCTGCTTTTCTTGATACCACCAGTGTGGTGTGGGTACGCAAGGGCAGGCCTTTCTCTTACAGCCGTAGGGAAGACCTGATCCCCCATGAGGGCATTACGGTCATCAATAACAGTTTTGGTCAGGCCTTTGATACCTTTGCGGAGCAAAGTCTGGTGGTGAGTACGGTGCCGAGTTTGCGGCAGGCCTTTAAAATGCTGAATCTTGAGCGCGTGGACTATCTTTTGTACGAGAAAAACCCGGCCCAGGCCTATGCGAACCTCTGGGAAATTGCCGATCAGGTGGAGGCCCTGCAACCACCTATCAGCAGCGAGGGCTTGTTTTTGACCATTTCGCACAAATCTTCTTGCAATAATGGTGCGTTACGCGGCGCACTGGCCCGTATCGTGGGCGAGTTACATGCCGACGGCAGCATGCAGAAAGCCCTCGAACAGGGGCATGCTTTGTGGCAAAGCCGCCAGCAATGAGCGCGCTAGCGGTGGCGTGCAAATACAATTTACTAGGCGGTATTTTCTTTCATTTCCACAATCAGGGGAGCACATGATGGATACTTCGGCACATGATCTGAACGGCCTGTTCAAGCAGCTTGGATTACCGGCTGAGGCGAGCGCCATTAAAGACTTCGTCGATCAGCACAGCCTCGCCAAAGATCAGCGTTTGGCGGAGGCGTCGTTCTGGTCGCCCAATCAGGCGGCGTTTCTGGAAGAAGCCATTGCCGACGATTCCGATTGGGCCGAAGTCGTGGATCAGCTGGACGCCATGCTGAGGCACTGACCCGGGTGCCGGCTTAGGCCTGCACATCAAGAGGGCGTGATTTCAGAATGACTTTGAGAATGTCGGAGTCGGTGACCATGCCCACCAGTTTACCGTTCTCACTGACCGGCATGCCGTCGAGCCCCTGCTCGAGCATCGCTTCCGCCAACGCCACCAGATCGGTTTCCGGGCCGGTGGATAACACACGATGCTGGCAGTAGTGCGACAGCTCCGGGTTGTGCCGCTGTTCGCCCTCGCGCTCAAGGGCATGGCCCATGAGGTCGGGCAGCAGCAGTTGCTCCGACAACATGCCGCACAGGCGCCCTGTGTCATCAACGATGGCGAGATGCCGAATATCGTGCCGTTGCATCATTTGCCAGGCGTCGGCCAGGCGTTGCGTGCGCGCGATGCTGATCACCGGAGCACTCATCACCTCACGGACTTTTCCCAGACGCAAGCTGGCGTGACTGGATGTCTGCGCATAGGCCTGTTTGGCGGCACGGTGTTTTTTGCCCAAGGATTGATAGTTTTCGGCTGAGGTATCGTCACTGAGTTTGTCGTGAATGGCATTAGTTTCCGTGAGCTCCGAGGTAGGCGGGATATCACGCAGGTGGTAGCGCCTGTCGAGAGGCGTAACGATGCCGCGAGCGGGATCGTGAACAAAAAATACAGCCATGGTTTACCTCTTCCGTCGCGTGAGTCGATTGACGATATCCCACTATAACCAAGTCGGGTGCCGGCCCCTAATCCATTTACCACCAGTACTTACCAAACAACTCGGGGTTTGCCCAGAAACGGGCATTGTTCCATTCCCGTGTGAAGTTGTAGTCGGCAATGGCATAGCTGTACACCGTCACACTGTCCTGCTGTTTGGTGCAGTGCGCAAGACGCTTGAAGCCGAGCCCGATAAAATCACTAAACTGCCAAGGCGACGATGCCGGAACCAGCGCACAAATACGCGCCTGCAATTGATTGCGCAGGCCGGCGAGTAACTGCAGTCCGGCCTGATAATCGCAGGCTTCGAGCACATCACCGGCGATCACCAAGTCGCTGGCCGGCAATGTCGTGAGGGATTCCTGATCGAATCGGCGCCCGGGCAGCAGAGATTGGGGGCTCATCGTGAAAAGTACCGTGTTGGTATCGGTGTGCAGGGCAGGGGCTTCATCACCGAGATAGAGCACGCGCTTTAGCGCTGCGTCTTCAATCAGGTGCTGCAGAATATCCAGTACTGAAGGGTTTGGCGAACTCATGACGCGTACTCTTTCCGGGTGCTCGTATTATTCGAGAATTTGATTCAGTATAACCTGCGCACCGCTCAGTGCATCTGGCAGGGCGGTAGCCCAGGCCCAGGTGCCAGACTTCAGTGTATGATTGTGCCGGTCTAGGCCTGCAATACAAACACCCACACCGATACATGGCTGGCGATGACAATACGGGTTAGCCAGTCGCGGGTTTCGATAAACCAAAGCGGGTAGCGCACGTCGCTCAGTCGCATCTCGGCATGACGCAATAACCAGAACAGAACCAGTAGCAGCGGCAGGCCATAGCCTGGCGGTGCCCAATGTGCCGCCCACGCCAGCAGGGCGAAGCTGATGCCCTGCCAGGCATGGGCTCTGGCGCGCGTGTTTTCCTGATCGCTGAATAAGGCGCCGTACCAGAGCAGGCCGGCCATAAACGCCAGAATCACCACCGCGTAGCTCTTGAAGATCGCCGTGGCCTGCCAGGCAAATGCCTCGGGGAGTACCCACACCAGAAAGGCCGGTAGCACAAAAGGAATGAGTCCGGCATAGGCGAGATTCTGGGCAGTGGGCAGCGCGGGGTGTTGCATGGTGGTGGCTCCAGTCTGTTTGAGGATGGTACGCGTGGCGACTATGTTCCGATCAGTGCCGCGCGCAGTCAAATGTCCTATAATGCCCGGCGGATTGCCGCGACGAAACACACGTCTGGGTGAACAGCAACGAGAGGAGTGAACATGATCATAATTACCGGTGGCGCGGGCTTTATCGGCAGTAATCTGGTGAAGCAGCTGAATGAACAGGGGCGGCGCGACATTCTGGTCGTTGATGATCTGGAAGACGGTACCAAGTTTGTGAATCTGGCGGATTGTGATATCGCCGATTATCTCGATAAGGATGAGTTTCTGGAGCGCGTCTGGGCCGGCGATAATTTCGGCAAGGTGGACGCCCTGTTTCATGAGGGTGCCTGTTCGGCCACCACCGAATGGAATGGCAAGTTCATGATGCAGAACAACTATCAGTATTCCAAAGATCTGCTGCACTTTTGCCTTGATAAGACCATTCCTTTTCTCTATGCCTCCTCGGCATCGGTATACGGTGCCGGGCCGGTCTTCAAAGAAGATCGTGCTCATGAACATCCGCTCAACGTATACGGTTATTCCAAGTTTCAGTTCGACCAGTATGTGCGCAACATTCTGCCGGACGCGGATTCACAGGTGATCGGCTTCCGCTACTTCAATGTGTACGGCCCGCGGGAGCAACACAAAGGCAGTATGGCCAGTGTGGCTTACCACCTGAACGAGCAGTTGTTGCGGGGTGAAAATCCAAAACTGTTCGAAGGTTGCGACGGCTACCCGGATGGTGGCCAGAAACGCGATTTTATCTACGTGGGTGATGTGTGTGATGTGAACCTTTGGTGCTGGCAGGAAAACGCGCCCTCGGGTATCTACAACCTCGGCACCGGAAATGCCGAGCCGTTTCAGGCGGTCGCCGAGGCCGTCATCGCCTATCATGGGCGTGGGCGCATCGAATACATTCCCTTCCCCGATCATTTGAAAGGACGTTACCAGAGCTTCACCGAGGCAGATATGCAGGCGCTGCGCAGCGCCGGTTACAGCAAACCTTTCAAATCTGTGGCAGAAGGTGTCTCGGCCTATATGGCCTGGTTAAACCGCTGAGCCGGCGCATAACTTCCACGCCGGGCTGGTGGCGTATTCGCTGAGTTTGACTACACTACTTCCTCATTGCGTCACCCATGTTTCTGGTTTAACGAGGTGGTCATTATGATCGTTCGTCGCTGCGTGTTTGTTTTATCCCTCTTGCTGCTCGGTGCCTTGGCTCAGGCAGAAGAGCTGCCTTCCGAAATACATGATCTTATTCCCACCCTACAATCCTGGGGCGTCGACGAAGTTCTGGTTGCGGCCGTGCAGGCGCAGAATGCCCAGGGTCTGACGCTGGATGCCATCAAAAAACGCGATAAAGAATGGCGGGCCGTGGAGGGTCTGGATGGCGCCATGAAGGATATGATGAACAGCCCCGCCGCCAAGCGCCTTAGCCAGTATGAGCAAAGTGCCGCCTACTTTTTCGAGCTGTTTCTGATGGATAATCAGGGCGCCAATGTAGCCATGACCAATAAAACGTCCGACTATTGGCAGGGAGATGAAGCCAAATGGCAGGAGTCGTTCAAGAACGGGCAGGGCGCGGTGCATGTGGGCGATGTTGAGTTTGATGAGAGTGCACAGGATTATCTGGTGCAGATATCGGTGCCGGTGATGCAGGGCGATAAAGCGATTGGCGCAATTACCGTAGGTGTGAATCTCGACGAGCTTGAAGCGCAATAGTCAGCCAAACTGGGGAGCAAAAACATGCAGTGGTTTCATAATCTGGGCTTACGTGGAAAATTACTGGGTGCCAATCTGGTGCTCGCGGCGCTGGTACTTGCCCTGGCCATCGTCGCTGCGCAGCGCCTGCTGCTCATTGAAGACAAAGTCGATGTGATTGATGCCGATCTCGCAGGCGTGGCCTTGTTGCTGAATGCCGACCGTGATTTGTATCAGGCTTTGGTGGCAGAGCGCAGCATGATTTTCTCCAAACCGGGTTCGCCGGAATTCCAGGCGATGGCGGTCGCGCACGAAGAGAACATTCGCCAGGCGCGCGAGCGAGCCGCAAACTTTCGAAACTCGACCAATGATGCGCAATTGATTGAGCTCTATAACCTTTATGACGCGCATCGCAAAAACTGGGAAACACTCACCGAGCGCATTCGCATGGAGCGGGAGGCGGACACGCGGGCCGGTCGCCGAACGGCTATTGAATTGAGTTTTGGTTCGGCCAGTGAAGAGTTCTCCAGGATGCGGGACCAGATAGACAAGATGGTGGCCGTGATTGAAGCCCAGGCGCATGCGTCGACAGCTTCGGCGCATGAGCTGGCGTCTGGCTCATTCAGATTGATCGTGATACTGACCCTCGTTTCGTTGCTTGTCGCCGCAGCCATTACTCTGGTGTTTCCGCGTTTGATTGTGGGGCCCCTGAACGAGATGACCCGCCGTATCAACGAGTTGGCGGGCGGCGGCGGTGACCTGACGCGTAAGGTGCAGATCTATACCCACGATGAAGTGGGCGAGCTGGGTGGGGCTGTGAATCGGTTTATCGATAGCCTGCGTGAATTGCTGTCGGCTATTGTGGATCTGGGCCAGCAGCTCGATCAGCAGTCCAATCAGTTGAGCGATGCGGCCAGCCGCAATAATTCGGTGGTGACGGGCACGCAGCAGGAAAGTGATTTATTGGCGACCTCGATTACCGAAATGTCGGCGTCGGTCGAAGAAGTTGCCAGCAACGCGAGTGGGGCGGCGAATCAGGCTTCCACGGCGTCTGAGGCAAGCCGCCAGGGGATGCAGGTGGTGCAGAATACCTCGTCGGTGATTACCGAATTGTCGGCCGAAGTGCAGCAGGCAGCCGCCGCCATCGATAAACTCAAGCAGGATGCCGCGGGCATTGATGATGTGGTGAATGTGATTCGAGGCATTGCGGAACAAACGAACCTGCTTGCGCTGAATGCGGCCATTGAGGCCGCCAGAGCAGGCGAGCAGGGCCGTGGTTTTGCCGTGGTTGCCGACGAAGTGCGTGCCCTCGCTTCCCGCACTCAGACTTCGACCGAAGAAATTCAGGAAATGATTGGTGTTCTGCAAACCAGTGCGGGCGAAGCATTTTCTATTATGCAGCAGGGCAAGCATTCCGCTGAGTCGGCAGTTGGGCAGGCTCAGGAAGCCGGTGAGTCGTTACAGTCGATCAATGGTGCCATTTCGCATATGGCAGATATGAATACTCAGATTGCCGCGGCGGCTGAGCAGCAGTCGGCGGTGGCGGGCGAAATCAGTGAGAACGCCAATAAACTGAGCATGTATTCACGCGATGCCTCGCAGGTTTCCGATGAGGTGAAACAGGCTGCAGATAACATGAATGGCATGGCCCGGAGTCTCAGCCAGCAACTGGCGAATTTCAAACTATAGGCCTGCGTTTCCGGATCAGGGCGCGCTGCCGGGTTTGGCGGTGTCTGTGCGTTCCTGGTCGCGCGGGTGGCGGTGCAGATGGTGGCGCAGAATGGCATAGCCCACAATTCCGGAGACGATTGAGCCCATGAGTATGCCAAGGCGCTCGTCAAAAAGCTTATCTACGCCCGATTCTTCAAAGGCCAGTGAACTGATAAACAGACTCATGGTGAATCCGACACCGCACAGGGCTGAAGTGCCGTACAGGCTCATCCAGGTCATGCGCTTGGGCAGCTCACACCATCCAAGCTTGATCGCCAGCCAGCAAAAACCGAAGATGCCCGCCTGTTTGCCTACAAACAGTCCCAGCGCGATGCCCAAAGGCACCGGGTGTAGTACCTGAGCCATGCCCACGCCGGCGAGATTAATGCCGGAATTCATGAAGGCGAACACGGGCAGAATCAAAAACGATACCGATGCATGCAGGTCGTGCTCCATGTCTTTCAATGGCGAAAATTGCGGGCGCGTGCGCGAATGCATGGGAATAAACAGGGCCATGACGACGCCGGCCAGCGTCGCATGCACGCCCGATTTCAAAGTGGCGACCCACATCACGATGCCAATCAGGATATACACGCTGCGCGATTCCACGCCCTTGCGATTGCAGAGAAACAGCAGTGGGATGCAGGCGGCGAAGATACTGAGTGCTTCAACCGAAATCTTGGAGGTATAAAACAGGGCGATGATCACGATCGCACCGACATCATCAAAAATAGCCAAAGAGGTGAGAAACACCTTTAAGGACGTGGGTACGCGCGAACCCAGCAATGAAAGAACGCCCAAGGCAAAGGCGATGTCGGTGGCCGAGGGAATGGCCCAACCACTCAGATTTCGCGGATCGTCATGGTTAAAGGCCCAGTAGACCAGCGCGGGAATGGCCATACCGCCGATCGCCCCGATACCCGGCAGTACCACGTTGCCGGGTTTGGAAAGCTCGCCTTCGATGACTTCGCGTTTGAGTTCCAGGCCAACCAGAAAGAAAAAGATGGCCATTAATCCATCGTTTACCCATAACAGAAGAGGTTTCGCGATTTCAAACGTGCCTATTTTTATTTCAACGGGAATCGCGCGCAACCAGCGATAATCCTCAAGCAGGGGACTATTCGCCACGACAATGGCTGCTACCGCGGCAAGAAACAGGAGAATGCCGCCCGCTGAACCGAGGCGAAGAAACTCGGCGATAATGGATTTGGAGGGTGTGGCTGCAGGGTGGCTCAAGCGGACATCCTTTGCTATACGAACAGGGGAAAGCGCTCTATTGTAGCGGTGAACACCTATGGAACTCTATCAACTTGTCTACGTGAGTAAAGCTTCGCACGCCTTTTCTGCCCCCGAGCTGGTGGACCTGCTCGCCCAGGCGCAGCGCAACAACCAGCAGGCGCGTATTTCGGGTAGCCTGATCTACAACGCGGGCCTTTTTCTGCACGCCATTGAAGGTGATCGCAGTGTTATTTTGGCCTTATACGATCGCATCGCGGCTGATCCGCGCCACGGTGCGATGGAGCTGTTGTATCTGGCGCCTGCGGAATATCGCGTGTTTGGTCGATGGTCGATGAATATGATCAACCTCGATGTCGACAAGCCCGAAAACCGCGAGACCCTGCGCGCCATCGTGGCCGCTGCCGTGCGTGGAGAAAAGGTGGACTTACTGCCGGCGCCGTTGCGTCTGTTGCAGGAGTTTCAGCGCGACGCCGGGCCTGATAACGCAACTTGAAACCCACTAAACCGCGCACATATCTATAGTTTGTGAGTCGAAAAAGGAGAGTCAATGCAAACGCGCGATGCAAAGCTGTTGGACCCGGATGAGGCGGTGACGCCACTCGAAGAGCGTGTGGAGTCTGCCACCGAGCCCTTTCTTGAGTTTGTGCAGAATCAGAAAACCAGTAGCATGTTTCTGCTCTTGTGCACCGTCGTTGCGCTGTGTGCGGCGAACATGCTCCCTGATGCCTATTTTCATTGGATTGAAACGCCGCTAGGGCTGTTGCTTGGAGAGCAGGCCCACGTCATGTCGGCGAAACATGTCGTGAATGATGGCCTGATGGCCATCTTTTTCTTTCTGCTCGGGCTGGAGATAAAGCGGGAATTTATCGCCGGTCATCTGAAAGAATCCGGAGCACGCAACCTCATCGTGTTTGCCTCGCTGGGGGGCATGGTGTTTCCCGCGCTTATCTATGTGCTGTTCAATCTCGGTCCGCAGGGGGATTTGTCGGGCTGGGGCATACCCATGGCAACCGATACTGCCTTTGCAATTGGGGTACTGGCGCTGTTGGGGGCCGGCGCGCCGCGAGCGCTGTTTTCGTTTTTAGTGGCCTATGCCATCATTGATGATCTGGGTGCCATTCTCATCATCGCGTTTTTCTATTCTACGCACCTGGTCTGGTTCTGGCTGGGCGTGGTCTTACTGTTATTTGCGGTTCTGGTACTCATGAATCTGGCGGGGCTAAGGCACCCTTTTTTCTATGCCTTCACCGGATTACTGCTGTGGCTGGCCATGCTGCAATCGGGCGTGCATGCTACCTTGGCCGGTATCCTAGTCGCGCTGACGGTGCCGGCCCGGCCCCGGCACGGCGCCGGATGGTTGCTGCGCCGGCTGGCGCGCACCGCAAGGTATATGGATCAACCTAAAGTGCATCGCGAACGCGTGCTGGAGAACAAGGCGCATCATGAATTACTTAGCGAACTTGAAATCAGCACACGTCTGTCCATGACGCCCTTGCAGCGCTGGGAGCATAAACTCGAAACACCGGTACTGCTGTTTATCATGCCGGTGTTTGCCCTGTTCAATGCGGGTGTGGTGATGAGTGGCGGTACCTTTTTGCAGACCCTAAGCGAGCCTGTTGGATTGGGCATACTGTTTGGTCTGTTAGTGGGTAAACCGCTAGGTATCTTTTTGATGAGCTGGCTGGTTGTGCGTCTGGGCTGGGGTGAATTGCCCGGCAACCTCAGCTTGAAACAGGTGGCTGGCCTGGGGTTGCTGGGTGGAATCGGGTTCACGATGTCGATCTTTGTCAGCAATCTGGCCTTTGACGCCACGCCAGAGCTGATCAACGGGGCCAAACTGGCGATACTCAGCAGTTCGCTGATCGCGGCCTGTTTGGCTTACTTCTTACTCAAGTCGAGTCTCAGCCATCAACGAGGAGGCGCAGTATGACAATGCGAACCGAGCACGACTCCATGGGAGACGTAGAAGTACCTGCCAGCGCGCTGTATCAGGCGCAAACCCAGCGCGCCCTGAACAACTTTACCATCCAGCGGGCCCGCACCCTGCCCGTGGCTGTGGTGCAGGCCTTGTTGGACATCAAAACCCACGCGGCGCAGGCCAATGCGGAGTTGGGCAAGTTGTCGCCGGCGAAGGCCAGGGCTGTGCAGCAGGCGCGCGAATACTTGGCGGAGCTGTCTGATGAGGCGCTGCAACAGCACTTTCCGCTGACCGTTTTTCAAACCGGCTCGGGCACCAGCAGTAATATGAATGCGAATGAGGTGCTGGCGACATTGGCATCGCGTGAACTGACGGAAACCGTACACCCCAATGACGATGTGAATTGCAGTCAAAGCAGCAATGATGTGTTTCCCAGTGCCTTGCAGATTGCGGCTGTGAGGGCGGTGGACGGAAAACTGAACGTGGCGCTCGAAGCTCTGCAACTGCGCCTGCAGGAATTGGTGGCACAGCATGCGAGCAGTGTCAAAAACGGTCGGACTCATCTTATGGACGCCATGCCGGTCACGTTTGGCATGGAGCTGGCGGTATGGCGAGAGCAGATGATGCAGGCGCAGCAGCGCATTCTGACGGCGCAACAGGCGCTGCTGCAGTTGCCTTTGGGAGGCACCGCAGTGGGTACCGGCGTTAATGCTTCCACCGCGTTTGCCAGGGCCGTGGTGAAGACGTTGCGTGAGCAGGACGGCCTGGAATGGCAGTTGCTGGCGCTGCCCGGTGTGCAGATGAGCGGTCAGGAAGCATCACTGGCGCTGGCCTCGGCCTGTAAATCGCTGGCGATCGTGCTCACGCGTGTTGCGAACGACTTACGCTGGATGAACAGCGGCCCCATGCACGGATTGAAGGAAATCCAGTTGCCGGCGCTGCAACCCGGTTCGTCGATCATGCCCGCCAAGATCAATCCTGTGATTCCGGAGGCGGTGTTGATGGCGATGATGGAAGTGATGGCCAACGAGCAGGCGGTTACTCTGGCGGCCCAGTCGGGTAACTTCCAGCTGAATGTGGCCTTGCCACTCATTGCCGACAAACTACTGAGCAGTATTGAGCTATTGGCTGAATCGGTGCAGCAGTTGCACGCGCAGGTATTTCATGCGCTGCAGTTTAATGCCGAGTACTGCCGTGCGCTGGTGGATAAGAACCCCATTCTGGTGACTGCGCTGAATGAAGAGATCGGCTATGAATTGGCCGCTAAGATTGCCAAACAGGCTCAGCAGGAAGGGCGATCGATTATGGAGGTAGCGCAGGAGCACTGTGACCTGTCTCACGAACGTTTGCAGGCGCTGCTCGACCCCCTGCGTCTTGCGCAGATGCCGGCTAAACGCACCTGAGCGGCCCTGTGGGCAATTAGTCCAAAAATAAATGTGAAAATCTGTTATAATGGCCCGCTCACTCACAAATTAGGGAATGACCATGGTCGCAAAAGCCAAAAGTAAAGCGAAAACACCGGCCGCCACGGAGACTTCAAAGAGCATAGCGGAACAGACAGCCGCCTTCCTTAAGTCTGGCGGAGAGATTCAGGAAATTGCTAACGGCGTTTCGGGTCAAACCAGTCTCAGTGGCCCTCGTCATATCACTTTGGGCAACAAGCCACGTAGTTAAGTTTCAAGGCTCAGCGAACACATCAACAAAACAGGCGCAATTTTGCGCCTGTTTTGCTTTGCAACCCGGATTTATTCATCCTCCCCAATCCATTGCACCTTGTACAGATCGCGCCGGCGATCCAGGTAATTGCGCACAGAACCTTCATTCTGCAGGGTATCAAGCTTATCCAGATCGACATCGACGATGAGCGTCATCTCTGTATTGGGGGTGGTCTCCGCCATAATGGCGTCGTGCGGGAAGGCAAAGTCGGAGGGTGAGAACACGGCAGTTTGGCCATATTGGATGTCCACACTGTCGACTTTCGGTAAGTTGCCGATATTGCCGGCAATCGCGACGTAACACTCGTTCTCGATCGCCCGCGCCTGCGCACAGCGGCGCACGCGCAGATAGCCATTTTTGGTGTCGGTCCAGAAGGGCACCAGCAGAATTTCCATTTCATCTTCACTCAGCAGGCGTGACAGCTCAGGAAACTCCACGTCGTAACAGATCAGAATACCGATGCGACCGAAGTCGGTATCGAACACTTTCAGTTCATTGCCGCCCCGCATGATCCAGTCTTTTTTCTCATGCGGTGTGGGGTGCAGTTTGTACTGCGATTCCAGTGTGCCATCGCGTTTGCAGAGATACGCGACGTTATAGAGTTGATCATCCTCTACGACGGGCAGGGAACCGGCCACAATGTTAATGTTGTAACTCACGGCGAGTTGCTGAATCTGCTCGATAATGCGTTGCGTGTATTCGGCAAGAAAGCGGATGGCTTCGACGGCGGTCTGATGATCGCCGAGGCCCATCAAAGGCGCATTGAAAAACTCCGGAAACAGCGCCACATCGCAACGGTAATCCGACAGTGCATCGACGAAATATTCTACCTGTTGCAGCAGTTCTTCCACACTTCCCATCTCGCGCATCTGCCATTGCACGCAGCCAATGCGTGCCGTGGTTTTACGGGCGCCAAACAGTTTTTGTTCCGAGGGTTCGTAGTAAAGATTAATCCATTCCAGCAGCGTGGCGAATCCCAGGGACTGTTTATCTTCGGGCAGGTAGCCTTTGAGTACCCGTTTTACCTCAAAGTCGTTGCTGAGCTGGAAACTCAAAATGGGGTCGTAAATTTCCTTGCGTTTGACCGCTTCGATATATTGCTGGGGCGACAGATTCCCGGCGTGCTCGCGGTAGTTGGGAATGCGTCCTCCGGCCACGATGGCTTTGAGGTTGAGGCTTTGGCACAGCTCCTTGCGTGCTTCGTAGAGGCGGCGACCCAGGCGCATGCCCCGGTATTCGGGGTCGGCGAATACGTCGACGCCATAAAGCACGTCGCCATTGGGGTCGTGCGTAGTGAGATAGGCGTTCCCGGTGATTTCGTCGTAGGTATGGTTATCGCCAAACTTGTCGTAGTCCACGATCACCGAGAAGGCGGCCGCCACGACCACACCATTGTCTTCGATGCAGATCTGTCCCTCGGGAAAGGCCTTGAGCATGGCCTTGTATTCTTTGGTGGTCCAGCCGCCCCCCATCTGGCCGGGGTAGACGGTGTCCATGATGCGCTTGATGTCGGCAAAATCGTGAATATGCAGATTACGTAACAGCAGTTTGTGATCCTGATTGTCTTCCATGGTCCCACTCTGACGATAAATGTTGATGACAATAATTGTGTTGGCAACGTTGACCGGAATTAGCTGCGGCAGTTGGCATTGGTTTTTCTTGTAGCGTGTTGCGGATGCCGCATGAAAAGCATAGCGTAGATGCTACTGATAAGGTTAAGCAATATTACGTGCCGCCTATCGCTTGTTCAATGTACTGACCATGATTGCATCACGATCCCCGTAAGAGGAGCTGCCCATGAATTTCGGCCTTTATCTTAGTGGCTTTTTTCTGTTGATTTGGGTGGGAGCACTGTGTTCCAGTTCGGCACAGCTCACCCAGTTATTGCTGATGAATGCCGGGGTACAGGTCACGCTGTTTTTGCTGGTGGCCTGTGTGCCTTTTCTGCGCACGGGTCGCATGTCCTATGTGGATATTGCCTGGCCCTTCGGCGTTGCACTGATTGGTGCGCAGGTGATCCTGTTCGCCGACGGCGACCTTGTGCGCCGTATGGTGGTGGGGGGCGTGTATCTGTTCATCGGGCTGCGCATGGGGATCGCCGCGCTGATAATGGGTTGCAAAACCGGTGTGATCTTCAAAACCGAATTTCCGCGTTACCAATACCGGCGCATGGTTCTTGAACGCCATGGCAGCGAGCACAGCACACTGCATATGCTGGCAGAAATACTGGCCCAGGGAATTGCCAACGCTTCGGTGCTGGCATTGCCGGGCTTTCTGATGGCGGTTAATGCATCGAGTTCCATTGCGCTACTCGAAATTGCGGGCCTCTCGATCTGGCTGGTCGCCTACATTCTGGAGTCCGTCGCCGATACACAAAAATTACTGTTTATCTCTAAACATCCGCAAGGGGTGTGCAATATTGGGCTGTGGCGCTTCAGCCGGCACCCCAACTATTTCAGCGAATGGCTGGTGTGGACAGGCATAGTGCTTGCGTCGGTGCCTTCATGGATGGCCCTGCAATCCAGTGAGGTGCTATGGGTGTGGCTGGTATTGGGTATGGGTGCGCTGTTTGCCTCGGTGATGCTGTATATCACACTGGTGTATCTGACTGGGGCGAAACCCGCAGAGTATTATTCGGTGAGAAAACGCCCCGAATACAGAAGGTATCAGGAGCAAACCAGTATGTTTTTTCCCTGGTTTCCCAAAGCCTGAAGCTGGCTGTGGGTGTTGTTGTGATGGAGGCGAAAGGTGTCAAAATAAAGAGGGTATCGCATAGAGCCTCCATCCAAGCGTCTTTCGACTCCCATCAAGCGTTTTCCGTCTCCCATCACGCGTCTTCCGGCATTCACTGATTCACCATCCACACCGCCGCTTCTACCCGCGATTTAAGCCCCAGCTTCTTGAGCACGTGTTTCACATGCACTTTCACCGTGCCGTCGGAAATATCCAATTCGCGTGCGATGAGTTTGTTACTGAGCCCTTTGGCAATCAGTTTGAGTATTTCGTGCTCGCGACTGGTGAGTTTGGCGAGCAGGTGGGTTTTGTTGTCTTTAGCACTGCCACCGCGAATGGCTCCGGCCAGAATGTGGGTGAGCTTTTCGCTGATCACCATTTTGCCCAGCGCGGCCTCTTTGATTTTTTCCAGTATCTGCTCCGGATCCATGTCTTTGAGCAAATAGCCGTCGGCGCCGTAACTGATGGCGCAAATCACATCTTCATCATTGTCGGATACGGTCAGCATCACAATGCGTGAAGAGACATCAGCGCTGCGCAACGCGCGCAGGGTTTCCAGGCCGTCCATCCCTTGCATGTTCAGATCGAGAATGATGAGGTCGGGATCATATTCTTTTGCCAGCTCCAGAGCCTTTTGGCCACAGCTCGCTTCGCCCACCACGTGCAGCTCATCTTCAAACGCGATTAATTGTGTCAGTCCTTTGCGTAGCAAGGGGTGGTCATCTACGAGCAGAATACTAGCGGGTTGCGTTTCAGCCATGGTGGGCAGGTCCAGATTACCATTAAAAAGAGGCGTCTACGTTAATGGCTGGGATATGCGCTGACAAGATCTTTGCCAGACCCGACTTGACGCAGGTCATCTAGGACTGCATTTCGCCCTAAGCTGTGATGGGGTTCGTCTACCCATAATCGTTTGGCGTGAGCGCCAAGTGTATGGCTGAACCTGAAGTAATGGGGGGTGTCGGGCAATGCATCTACCTCTTGATAGGTAGATGGCAGGCCGCTGCGCACGGTGCACTGTACCCCTTGCTGTGAAGTAGGCAAGTAGGGTTAACCCTCGCATAGTGTGGTCAAGCGCGCGGCAATTTGCATCGCTGCAAAAGGCTGAGCTGGTTGGCAACCTACTGGAGAAACACTATGGCGACAACGCAAACAGAACGCTTGCGCCCGGACAAATCGAGCGGAGCAGATATTCACGAATGGGATCCCGAAAACGAACAGTTTTGGGCGCAAACCGGTAAGCGTATTGCCACGCGTAACTTGTGGATATCCATCCCGAGTCTATTGTGCGGTTTTGCCATCTGGCTTTACTGGGGCATCATCACGGTACAAATGCTCAATCTGGGGTTTCCCTTCGCCAAGTCGGAGCTGTTCACCCTCATGGCCATTGCCGGCCTCACCGGGGCCACACTGCGTATTCCCAGCAGTTTCTTTATTCGCCTTGCAGGTGGTCGCAACACGATCTTCTTTACCACAGCGTTATTGATGATACCGGCTCTGGGCACAGGGATCGCGTTGATGGACAAGAATACACCGCTGTGGGTGTTTCAGGTGCTGGCGCTGCTGAGCGGTTTTGGTGGCGGTAACTTTGCGTCCTCGATGTCGAATATCAGCTTCTTCTTCCCCAAAAAGCAACAGGGTCTTGCTCTGGGCCTGAATGCCGGGCTGGGTAATTTTGGTGTGACCACCATGCAGATACTGGTGCCACTGGTGATGACCTTCGGTCTGTTCGGTGCATTAGGCGGTGATTCCATGGTGCTCGAAAATACCTCCGGCACGCTGATCGGAAAAATTCCGGCGGGTTCTGAAACCTATATTCAGAATGCAGGTTATGTCTGGTTGCTGTTCCTCATTCCTCTGGCCTTTGCCGGTTGGTTCGGTATGAACAATATTCGCACTCAGGATGTCTCCCCTGATATTCCGGGGCCTATTGGCAGTTTCATGACCATTAGTTTCATGCTGCTGATTGGCTTTATTACGGCTGCGATTGGTTTGTGGTTGCTGCTGCCGGAATCGGCCAATGGCTCTGGGTTTGGTGTCCCCAAAGAACTGGTGTTGCTGATTGTGATTGCGGCCACGGTATTTTTGCTTAAGCAGATTCCGGGTCAAACCAAGAGCATTCTGCAGCGCCAGTATAAAATTTTTAACAACAAACATACCTGGGTGATGAGTGTGATTTACACCATGACCTTCGGTTCGTTCATAGGCTTTGCCGCGTCGTTCCCGCTGGCCATCAAGGTCATCTTCGGCTACCAGCATCTCATGGTAGATGGCGTCATGACCCATGACGTGTCCAACCCCAACGGCCCAAGCGCCCTGATGTATGCCTGGATGGGGCCTTTCATTGGCGCTCTGATTCGTCCGGTAGGCGGATGGATCAGCGACAAAGTGGGCGGTGCGCTGGTCACACAGGTATGTTCAGTGGTGATGGTGCTGAGTGCGCTGGGTGTGGCTTACTACATGAAGGCGGCCTATGCCTCTGCGACGCCTGAAGATTACTTCGTACCCTTCTTTGTGTTGTTTCTGGTGCTGTTCGCCGCCACAGGTATCGGTAACGGCTCTACGTTCCGCACCATCGCCATGGTGTTCCCGAAGGAGCAGGCCGGACCGGTGCTGGGTTGGACCTCTGCGGTTGCCGCCTACGGCGCCTTCTATATTCCCAAGGTGCTCGGTGAACAGATCAAGGCCACCACGCCTGAAGTCGCGCTGATAGGCTTCGCAGTGTTCTATGGCGTGTGCATTCTTATCAATTGGTGGTTTTACCTGCGTAAGAGTGGCGAATTCTACAATCCCTGATCCACAGTGATGCACCAATGGTTGCATACGTTTGCCCGCCTTGCGCGGGCTTTTTTTTGCTCGGATGCCGGCCTGTACGGCAATGATCAAAATCTGAACAGCGTCCCAGTTTGAACGATTTCTGTGCAGTTCGGCCCTCATACCTACCGTTTGTCGCGGGCCGCTTTCACTTACGCTGATTCGACGCATACTCATTGCGACGATGAGATGCGAGGTGTGGGGCAATGGATGTACTAATGGGTGACTATGCGTATTTCGAGCGCTTTGCTCGGCAATACGAATGGGTATATGCCCATTCGCACGAATTAAAGCAAGAGGTCTACCGCTTGCGTGCCTTGCAGATGAAGCAGCCCCTGTTGATGTCTGTGATTGATGAGCATGATGCCGCGGCCCACCACTTTTTTATTCGGGATCGCACTTTGCAACAGGGTGTGGCGGCGAGTCGTCTTATGCTGCTTTCAGGCCAGGCGCTTCGAAAGCGGAACCTCCCCCGGCAGGTTAACCCCGCTTCTTCAGGGCCACGCATTGCAACGCTGCACAGTAATACCTTGGAAATCAGTGAAATGGGTACGACCAGTTCTGATGCGCAGCATCTCCTGGACAGCGCATCGCCGCCGGCAGTGTTGGATCTGGGAATGTACCTCGGTGCCACGTCTCTTGCCCGTTTGCTGTTTCATGACATGTTATTAGTGACCCTGCCCATCGACCGCTTCAAGCAGTTCCGTGCGCTGGGTCTGCAGTTTGAATATGCGGGAGAGTTATCGGGTAATGTGGCGGCAACGGCGCATTTCTACCTTGATCTGAGGCAGGATATTCGTCCTTCCAGCCCCTTGAGTGTATGGCAGCAAACTATTTCAGAGCAGTTTGCACCATGGGTGAATATGCCGCTCTTGCAGGAGAACGAAGCCTGACATCATGCGGCTTCGTTGAGGTAATGGGGCAGGAATTTCAGCTGTATGCGTGTCCCGCCGCGATGGCCGGGTGCCATGTGCAATGAGCCATCCAAGTGGCGCGCCCGTTCCTGCATAATTGCCAAACCATAGTGGTTCTGTTTATCGGGGTGCTCGTTCAGCCCTATCCCGTCATCTTCAACCGTGAGTACAACCTGCTTATCGGGTAATTGGTGCAGTCCAATGCTCAGCGTGCAGCCTTGCGAATGGTTGATGGCATTTTGCGTGGCTTCGCGAGTAATCTGCAGAAGATGAATCTCCTCCTTTGGGCTGAGTGGCAGGTTGTGCAGACCATAATCCAGAGTAATGGTCATGTCACTGCGCTCCCGGCATAGCGTGATGGTTTGTTCTATGGCCCCTTTCAAACCGCCATGGTCGACTTTCAGACGGAAGGTGGTGAGCAGTTCTCTCAGGTGGCGATAGGCCGCCGATAGGCCGTCACGTAGTTCGTCGATAATGGGTTGTTGCTGCGCGTACTTTTGCGTGTCGTGCGATTTCTGTAAACGTGTCACCTGAATCTGCAGGTACGAAAGTGATTGCGCGAGCGAGTCATGCAGTTCGCGTGCGATGACCGTGCGTTCGTTTAACAGGGTGAGGCGATGCTCCTGCGCCTTGGTTTCCCGCAGGGACATGGCCAATGCCAGTTGGTCGGCACAGGAGCGCAACAGCTGGTCCTGCCAAGGGAGTAGTGCCTTGCTTGTGCTGTCGTGCAGGCGCAAGACGCCATATTGGGTGTCTTCGTGGGCAATAGGATAAATATGGCTCAGCCCAAGAGTTTCGGGTTTGTCGAAAGGTGCCGTGCCTTTGCAGCTTTGGCAACTTTGTGCAGCGCAGGGTTGGCAGGGATTTTTGGCTTCATATTGCAGGTAAGGGCGCTCGCCCTCTCGGGTGAACAGGCATAGTTCCAGTTGCCCTTCGTCCAGAATCGTCGCCAGTTGCGACACAACGCGCTGGTGATCGAATTCACCGTCGTGTTGGTCGAGCGCAGAGCGTGCGGTGTCAAAAAGAAAATTCAGCATTGTATTGTGGCGCTGCAGCTCTGCAGTGCGGTCAGCCACGCGTTGTTCCAGTTCATGATAGGTCCGATTGATGGCATGACTCATGTGATTGAAGCTTCTGCTGAGTAGCGCCAGTTCGTCCGACCCTTCGATACTGTGCACATGTTTAAAATTGCCTTGTGCAATGGCTTTCGCGGCATCGGTGAGTTGTTTCAGCGGTGCCTCAATGCGGTTTTTAAGCAGGTGGAAGATCAAGCTTCCCACCAGAACCGTGAGCAGCAATGCAAACAGTTGCATGGTGCGCAGGTGGCGAATTTTCTGCTCCGCGTGGTCTTGTAAACCCTGTACTAGCTGGTCGGTCAGCATCACCTGGTGTTCCAGCATCGGCCGGAAGTGTCCTGTCTCTGCTTCTACGCCAGCATGTGAAAGTGCTTCGATCAGCTGCGGCATAAGATCGCGTGTCCAGTTTTTTTCGCCTGCCCGGTAGAGTTTGCGCAAGTTTTCGTTGGCATGTTCGCTGTGCAGTAATGACAGAACGGGCGAGTGCCAGGTGTCGTTGAGTTGCTGAATCAATTGCGTGGCAGTGGCTGCGTTGGTGTTGAGATAGAGTCCAATGTGGTAAGTCTGCATGCGCATGGAACCGGCAACGTTGATTGCGCGTGCGTCGTTATCGGATTTTTCGGTCATCCAGAACGAGAAAAAAATACTCAAAAGAGTAATGGCGATGATCGCCACCAGTGAGAGATGAATGAGACTCATCACCGACTGAATAAACAGTTGTCTGACTGTGTTGACCATGGCGTCCTCCCGGACGTCTACCTCTAATGATTATCGCCTGGCGAGAGATCTACGCGGCGCATCGCTAGTCTATTAAAAACAAATGCTTAGCTAAGAGTTTTGCTACCTCTTTCGGGGTAGTAGGCGCTATTGTCGATGATGTGCCCGATTCGCCAATTGATGTGCGTCAAGTCGCCCCGTGTTCACCCTTCATATACTCACCGCAAGTTTGAAAAAAGCCACGCGTGCTTTCTTCTTCATCACCTAACGATACGCACAAATCGGCCGCGAACCTGATCGCATGAGGAGCCTCTATGAGCCAATTAATCGACCGCTTGCGTTTTTTCTCCGCTAAAAAGCAGGAGTTTGCTGCGGGTCATGGCGTGACCACCCATGAAGACCGCGCCTGGGAAGACGCATACCGCCGCCGCTGGCAGCACGACAAAGTGGTACGTTCCACCCACGGGGTCAACTGCACCGGCTCCTGTAGCTGGAAGATCTATGTCAAAGATGGCCTGGTCACTTGGGAAACCCAGCAGACCGACTACCCACGCACCCGTCCCGATCTGCCGAATCACGAGCCACGCGGTTGCCCACGTGGGGCCAGCTACAGCTGGTATATCTACAGTGCCAACCGCCTTAAGTATCCCAAGGTACGTAAGCCCTTACTTAAGCTTTGGCGTGAAGCGCGCGCCAAATATGACGACCCGGTCGAAGCCTGGGAGTCGATTGTGAGCGATCCGGTCAAAGCCAAGTCCTATAAGAGCAAGCGCGGGCTCGGCGGGTTGGTGCGTTCCGACTGGCGCGAAGTGAATGAGATTATCGCCGCATCCAACGTGTATACGGCCAAAACCTTTGGCCCCGACCGCATTACCGGTTTCTCGCCGATTCCGGCCATGTCGATGGTGTCTTATGCAGCGGGCGCGCGCTACCTGTCGCTGATTGGCGGTAACTGCCTGAGCTTTTACGACTGGTACTGCGATTTGCCGCCGGCCTCACCCCAGATCTGGGGTGAGCAGACCGACGTGCCCGAGTCGGCCGACTGGTACAACTCCAACTACATCATCGCCTGGGGCTCCAATGTGCCGCAGACCCGTACGCCCGATGCGCACTTCTTTACCGAAGTGCGCTACAAGGGCACCAAAACCGTGGCGATCACGCCCGACTATTCTGAAGTGGCCAAGCTCACCGATGAGTGGGTGCCGGCGAAGCAGGGTACCGACTCGGCCGTCGCCATGGCCATGGGCCACGTGATTCTCAAAGAATTCCACGTCGACAAGCCCAGCGCCTACTTCACCGAATACGTACGCACCAAGACGGACTTCCCCTATCTGGTCACGCTGGAAGAAAGCGCGCAGGGTTTGCAGCAGGGTCGCTTTTTGCGTGCGTCGGATCTGGCCGACAACCTGGGGCAGGATAACAACCCCGAATGGAAAACCATTGCCCTCGATGCAACAAGTGGGCAGCTGGTATCGCCCAATGGTTCCATTGGTTACCGCTGGGGCGAACCTTCGGCAGCCGAAGGCAAGGGCAAGTGGAATATTGAACAGAAAGACGGTAAGACCGGCGCCGAGCTGAATCTGGCGCTGAGTCTGCGTGACCGCGCTGACGAAGTGGTGGAGGTCGCTTTCCCTTACTTTGGTTGTAAGGAGCACGAGTTCGGCTATTTCCCCCATACCGATCATAGCGAAGTGCAGCCGCGTAAAGTGCCTGCCATGCGTGTGACCCTGGCCGATGGCAGCAGCAAGCTGGTGGCCTCGGTGTTCGACCTGACGCTGGCCAACTATGGCGTTGAGCATGGCTTGAACTGCCCCAATAGCGCGGCAAGCTTTGACGAAGACAAACCCTACACACCCGCCTGGCAGGAGAAAATCACCGGCGTACCCGCCGCGCAGATACTGCGCATTGCCCGCGAGTTTGCCGACAATGCCGACAAGACCACCGGTCGCAGCATGATCATTATCGGTGCCGCGATGAACCACTGGTACAACATGGATATGAACTACCGTGGCGTGATCAACATGCTGATGATGTGCGGCTGTATCGGTCAGTCAGGTGGTGGTTGGGCGCACTATGTGGGGCAGGAAAAACTCCGCCCGCAGTGCGGCTGGTTGCCCTTGGCCTTTGGCCTCGACTGGCAGCGTCCGCCTCGCCAGATGAATGGTACCTCCTTCTTCTACAACCACGCCAACCAATGGCGCTATGAGAAACTGGAGATGGACGAAGTCGTCTCGCCACTGGCCGACAAGAGCAAGTGGCAGGCGTCCATTATCGACTACAACACCCGCGCCGAACGCATGGGCTGGTTGCCCTCGGCCCCACAACTGGGGATGAATCCGCTGCAACTCACCAAAGATGCCGCAGCCGCGGGGATGGATCCCAAAGACTATGCGGTGCAGCAGCTCAAGAGCGGGGCACTGAAGTTTGCCTGTGAAGACCCGGATAACGTGCAGAATCACCCGCACAACCTGTTTATCTGGCGCTCCAACCTGCTGGGTTCTTCGGGGAAAGGCCACGAATACATGCTGCGCCACCTCTTGGGCACCAAGCACGGTTTGCAGGGCAAAGACCTGAATGAACGTGATGCCAAGAAACCTGAAGATGTGGCGTGGCATGACGAACCGCAGGAAGGCAAGGTCGACCTCCTGGTCACGCTGGACTTCCGTATGTCGACCACCTGCCTGTACTCCGACATCGTGTTGCCCACGGCGACCTGGTACGAGAAGGACGACATGAACACTTCCGACATGCACCCCTTCATTCACCCCCTGTCGAAGGCGGTGGATCCGGTGTGGGAGTCACGTTCTGACTGGGACATCTTTAAAGGCATCGCCAAAAAGTTCTCTGAATTGGCCGAGGGCCACTTGGGTGTCGAGCAAGACCTGGTGACCGTGCCTCTGCAGCACGACACCCCCGGAGAGCTGGCTCAACCCGATGGCGTCAAAGCCTGGTGGAAAGGCGAGTGCGAACTGATCCCTGGCAAGACCGCTCCCAATATGGTGGTCGTCGAACGGGATTACCCCAACACCTACAAGCGCTTTACCTCATTGGGTCCGCTACTGGAAAAACTGGGCAATGGTGGCAAGGGCATTAACTGGAATACTGAAGAGGAAGTCGATTTTCTCGGCAAGCTCAATTACCGCCATGAAGAAGAGGGCGCACATCAGGGCCGGCCGAAAATCGAAACGGCGATTGATGCGGCCGAGGTGATCTTGAGTCTGGCACCCGAAACGAATGGGCAAGTGGCGGTGAAGGCCTGGGAGGCGCTCTCGAAAGTGACCGGTCGTGATCACAGCCATCTGGCGCTACCCAAAGAAGACGAAAAAATCCGCTTCCGCGATATTCAGGCGCAGCCACGCAAGATTATTTCATCACCCACCTGGTCGGGTCTGGAAGATGAGCATGTGTCGTACAACGCGGGTTATACCAATGTGCACGAGCTCATCCCCTGGCGCACCGTCACCGGTCGTCAGCAGTTCTATCAGGACCATGAATGGATGCGCGACTTTGGTGAAACCCAGTGTGTGTACAAGCCGCCCATCAACATGAAGACCATTCATCCCCTATTGAACAAACGGCCTAACGGCAACAAAGAGGTAGTGCTCAACTGGATCACGCCGCACCAGAAGTGGGGCATTCACTCCACCTATTCCGACAACCTGCTCATGCTGACCCTGTCGCGTGGCGGACCGATTGTGTGGCTGAGTGAAACCGATGCCAAAAACGCAGGCATCGAAGACAACGACTGGATAGAAGTGTTTAACGTGAACGGCGCCATAGCCTGTCGGGCCGTGGTGTCTCAACGGGTGCCAGAGGGCATGAGCATGATGTACCACGCCCAGGAGCGCATTGTGAATGTGCCCGGTTCTGAAATCACTAAAACCCGGGGCGGCATTCACAACTCGGTGACACGCGCGGTGATGAAGCCCACGCACATGATTGGTGGCTACGCCCAGCAGGCCTATGGCTTCAATTACTACGGCACCGTGGGCTGTAACCGGGATGAATTCGTGATCGTTCGCAAGATGGACAAGGTTGACTGGCTGGACGAAGAGTCCTCAGGGAAAGGGGCATAGGGCTGGGACTCTTTGCAAAAGAGTTAACGACGGGATTGCGGTTTTTAGACGCAACCTAAGGGGCGAGACGAAGTCTTCTCGCCACATAAAAATTGATTAGTTGAGGAACCCTCAATGAAAGTAAGAGCTCAAATTGGCATGGTCCTGAACCTGGACAAATGTATCGGTTGTCACACCTGCTCCATCACGTGCAAAAACGTATGGACCAGTCGCGATGGCGTCGAGTATGCCTGGTTTAACAATGTCGAAACCAAGCCCGGTGTCGGCTACCCGAAAGAATGGGAAAACCAGGAGAAGTGGAACGGCGGCTGGGTGCGTAATAGCGCGGGTAAGCTGGTGCCCAAACAGGGTAACAAGCTGCGTATTCTGGCGAACATTTTTGGTAACCCCGATTTGCCCGAAATCGACGATTACTACGAACCCTTCGATTACGATTATGAGCACCTGCACAATGCACCGGAGAGCAAGCACCAGCCGGTCGCGCGGCCACGCTCGCTGATCAGCGGTCAGCGCATGGAGAAAATCAACTGGGGGCCCAACTGGGAGGAAATCCTCGGCACCGAGTTCGAAAAGCGCAAGGCAGATACCAACTTCAATGAAGTCGCCCAAAAGGAAATCTACGGCGAGTTCGAAAAAACCTTCATGATGTATCTGCCCCGCCTGTGTGAGCACTGCGTGAACCCCGCCTGTGTAGCGAGCTGCCCCTCCGGTGCGATCTATAAGCGGGAAGAAGACGGCATCGTGCTGATCGATCAGGACAAGTGCCGCGGCTGGCGCATGTGTGTGTCGGGCTGCCCCTACAAAAAGATTTACTACAACTGGAAGTCGGGTAAATCCGAGAAGTGCATTTTCTGCTACCCGCGCATAGAGGCCGGTCAGCCAACGGTCTGTTCCGAGACCTGCGTTGGACGCATTCGTTACTTGGGCGTTTTGCTCTACGATGCCGACCGCATCGAAGAAGCCGCCAATACACCTTTGGAAAAAGATCTGTATCAGGCGCAGATGGATATTTTCCTCGATCCGAACGATCCCGCCGTACAG
>JBFHUL010000025.1:0-40074 GCA_041590075.1 Oleiphilaceae bacterium | reverse complement strand
TGTGTCTTCATTGTTCGTATCCCGTCTTCAGATCAAATGGGGAGATTTTGACGACTCACACACGGGCTTGCAATGCCCAACCTCAAATAAAGCTGGCGCCACCGGCCGAGCATAAAATAAACTTTTTCATGCGCTCAAACTCTAACCGTATACACAGACATTGAATTCGATCGAGTTTAAGATAGAGTTATAGTTAGCAGTGGCGGTTCACATGGCAACTATAAGAACAAGAGCGGAGGCGCTAATCATGGATCACAACAGACATCGCAATGGAGAGCAGGGAGAAGTTCCTTTCCGCAGCGACCGTTTTTTTTGTGTCGGAAACAAATGGTACTTTTCAACCAGAGAAGGCTTCGATAGCGGCCCTTATGCCAACAAACAGCGTGCAGAAAACAGTCTCGATCGCTTTCTTCAGGTAGTCAGCAAACTACCGCAAGTGCACCACTAGAGCAGAACGTACAGCGTCAGTTGCATCACGACACCCGCGTAAACGCCAGCCAACACATCATCAATCATGATGCCAAACCCTCCCGAAACGCGCTTATCCAAAACGCGAATCGGGCAGGGTTTCCAGATATCAAACACGCGGAACAGCACAAAGCCATACAGCATCCAGACCCAGCCGACCGGCGCCAGCCCCATGGCTAGCCAGTAACCGACAAACTCGTCCCACACAATCCCGCCATGATCGTGCACGCCCAACGCATTCGAAGCCCTGCCGCAGATCCAGATCCCGAACAAGAAAGCGCCGACCACGACGCCCCACAACCAGAGAATTGGTAAATCCTGCATAGGCCAGTACAACAGCATCCCCACCACCGTACCCCAGGTGCCAGGAGCCTTGGGCGCACAACCACTACCCAATCCGAACGCGAGAAAGTGGCCCGGATCGCGAAGAAAGCCTTTCGGTAGTTTAGTCAAAATGCTGATACCCCTTTTTTGCAGCACGAGTAACCTCCGGCCTTCCCTCTACGACCACCCCCTGCCCTGCAGCAACCGTCCCAATGCGAGTAAGTGAACAATCACCCGCCAAGCGGGCCGCCTGGGACCAATCCTCGGGCCGCATAGTCAGCAACAGCTCGTAATCATCACCGCCAGACAATGCGTAGTCATGTGCCAATTCAGGAAAACAGGAAAGCAAGGCGCCGGAGATCGGCACGGATGCCGCATCGAGCTGCACAGCGCACCCGGAGGCCTTGGCAATATGCGCCGCATCGGCCATCAGACCATCTGAAATATCCAAGCCCGCAGTGGCAATGTGACGCAAGGCGCGCCCTAACGCCAAACGCGGCTCAGGCCGGTGGTATCGCTCAAGCAAGTAGCGCTCGGCCTCCGAGCCTGCCTCGCCGCCCAAAAGATCCAATGCGGCACGCGCATCACCCAAAGTACCGCTCACCACAACGATGTCGCCAGGTTGTGCGCCCGAGCGCTGCACCGCCTGACCCGCAGGCACCCAGCCATGCACCTGAATAACCACGGTTAACGGCCCTGCCGTCAGATCACCACCAATCAGGGATATCTCTGTTTGGTGCGCCAAGTGCGCCAGCCCACTCGCAAAGGCTTCCAGCCAGCTTGCATCTGCGTCAGGCATCGTCAGCGACAGCGTAAAGTGGGAAGGTTTGGCTCCCATTGCGGCAAGATCACTCAGCGCCGCCCCCAAAGCGCGCCGGGCGATGTAACGGGGCGCATACGCCACTGGAAAGTGGACACCTTCCACCATGGCATCCATCGAACAGCACAACTGCTGCCCCGGTGGGGGAGACACAATCGCGCAATCGTCCCCTACACCCAAGATTATGTCTGAGCCTGCTCCGCCAAGATGGGAGAAATAGCGCTCAATAATCTCAAACTCACCCATCAAGCGCCTCGCTCTGGACAGACACTAAGAGGATCGGGGGCGCGTCTCGATGGCACGCAGACGCACACTCAGCTTATCGAGAATACTGTTGATGTATTTATGCCCATCGGTACCCCCGAACTGCTTAGCCAGCTCTACTGCTTCATTGATCACGACCCGATAAGGGACATCTATCCGGTTAACAAATTCATAGGTACCCATTCGCAGCAACATCAGTTCAATGGGATCAAGCTGCCCCAGCTCACGATCGAGAAGCGGCGCGATGTGGCCATCCAGATCCGACAACTGCGCCGGGATACCGCGAAACAGCTCTGAAAAGTAGCTGCCATCGACCTTGGAAAAATCGTTATCCGTTCGAAACTCGGCCTCGATGCGCGAAAGGTCATTGTCTGAGACATGCCACTGATACAACGCCTGTAGCACCAGTTTTCGAGCGCGCTTACGTTGCGAAGTGGTAGGTTGACGGGGAGACTGGTCGTTTTCGTTACTCAAGATCAGATGCCCGCGCTATCAAACAGTTGCAACATTTCCAATGCCGACATGGCGGCTTCGGCGCCCTTGTTCCCAGCTTTTGTGCCCGAACGCTCGATGGCCTGCTCAATGGTATCCACGGTGAGCACCCCAAAAGCAACAGGCATGTTGTACTCCAGCGAAAGACTACCCAGGCCTTTGGTACATTCGCCTGCGACATATTCGAAGTGCGGCGTACCACCACGAATGACGGCACCCAGTGCTACGATTGCATCGTATTTACCGGTTGCAGCAACACGCTTCACCGCGAGTGGAATTTCAAATGCGCCGGGTACGCGATAAATTTCGATATCACTCTCAGCAATCCCCTGCCTGACCAAGGCATCGACAGCGCCGTCCAACAGGCTTTCTACAACAAAGGCATTGAAACGCCCCACCACGAGCGCAAACTTGCCCGACACCTGTTTGAAATCCCCTTCGTAGGTTTTGATATTCGCCATGTTATTTCTCTTTTCAATTCAATAAACAGTTATATTCAATGAAGCCCGGTACTAACTAGCCCTCATAGGGAATGAACTCAATAACTTCGAGATCAAAACCGGAGATCGCCGAAAACTTCATTGGCGGATTCAGCAAGCGCATATTGGTAACGCCGAGATCCTTAAGTATTTGTGAGCCCGTACCCACGGTCAAATACGCACCGGCACCTGATGGCGGCAAAGATACGGCATCACCAAAAAACTCTTCCAAACGCTCTTCGAGCGTCGACTCCTGATTGGGTGCAAGCAATACCAGCACACCACAGCCTTCCTGATCAATTCTTTCCAGCGCACGCTGCACCGACCAGCTTTTAGAGCCCGATTGCTTCAATCCCAGGGTGTCCCGCAAAATATCAGGCGATTGAACTCGCACCAAGGGAGCATCACAGGACTGCAAATCCCCCCGCACAAAGGCAAGATGTACCTGATTCTGTAGCGTATCCCGATAGGTAATCAGCTGAAAGGTGCCGTACTCGGTGTCAACAGGATGATCTTCCACCCGCGCGACGGTCTGCTCATGCATGGCACGGTAATGAATCATATCCGCAATCGTACCGATTTTAAGCCCGTGCTCCTTGGCAAACTTTTCAAGATCTGGACGACGCGCCATCGTACCATCTTCATTCATGATCTCGACAATCACCGCCGACGGCTCGAACCCCGCCATGCGCGCGAGATCACAGCCGGCTTCTGTATGCCCGGCCCGACTCAGCACGCCGCCTGGCTGTGCCGCGATCGGAAACACATGGCCCGGCTGCACAATATCTTTGGGCTGCGTATGGCGCCCTACCGCCACGCGCACCGTATGGGCGCGATCTGCCGCTGATATGCCCGTTGTTACGCCTTCCGCCGCCTCAATGGAGACAGTAAAGTTGGTATGAAACTGCGTATGGTTCGCCTGCACCATGGGATTTAAACCCAGAAACTCGCAACGCTCGCGAGTGAGGGTCAAACAAATCAAACCCCGTGCGTACTTCGCCATAAAGTTGATATCTTCGGGCCGCACTTGTTCTGCCGCGATAACCAGGTCGCCCTCGTTTTCACGATCTTCATCATCCATCAGGATGACCATTTTGCCCTGCCGGATATCTTCAACCAGCTCTTCTACGGTATTTAGCTCCATGGAGCCTCCAAGTTATTCGTGATTCTGGAGCGCTGATTCAGCGCCAAAAGCCATTCCGTGCCAAGGTATCTTTGTCTATGCCATCAGACGCACTAACATCTGTTTGCTCTCGCGCCGCCAGCAAACGTTCGGCGTAGCGCGCGAGCAGATCTACCTCGATATGTACGCGACTGCCCGGCTGGTATGCCGCAATAATGGTTTCCTCGCAGGTATGCGGCACAATATTGAGCTGAAACCCCTGTGCTCGTATGTTGGTCACCGTCAGACTCACACCATCAATGCAGACGGAACCCTTGGCAGCGATATAAGGCATCAGAGCCTGAGCGCATTTTATCTGAATGCACACCGAGCGCCCTTCCGGACCCAGCGCGGTCACCTCACCGACACCATCCACATGCCCACTGACCACATGCCCACCCAGACGATCCTGCAACCGGAGCGCCTTTTCGAGATTAACCGACTGACCACTCTGCCAGCTATCTATTGTGGTCGAACGCAAAGATTCAAGAGAGACATCGGCGGAAAACTGCTGCTGTCCGAGCGCGACAACGGTGAGGCAAACGCCATTTACAGCAATACTGTCTCCCAGCCTCACATCACCCATGTCCAGAGAGCCGGTATCGAAGCACAATCGCATGTCCTGCCCTCGCCGCTCCCGCGCCACCACTTTGCCGACGGCTGCCACAATACCTGTAAACATCAGGCCCGCCCCTGGTGCGGCGCAACCCGATAGCGCAGACACACATCGTCGCCCACCATGCGCACATCCTGCAGGCACAGCGAGCGCGCGTCAGCCATGCTCTCAATACCTATCGTTACCAAGGGGCGCGCAGTGTTACCCATTAACTTGGACGCCATGTAGAGCCACAACTCATCACACACTTCTGCCTCCAGTACGCTACCAGCCAAACCTGCACCAGCCTCAACGAGGACCTCGTTACACTGAAACTCCTCAACCAGCCGGGTGAGCAAGGCGCGCAGGCACTGTTTGCGGCTCCAGCCGGCATCAAATTCCACCACGGTGACATGCTGGCGCGCATGCATCGACGGATTCAACTTCGCCCCTTCCCGCACGCAATAGACCACTTGTCCTGGCGCGGCAAACACCTGCTCATTGCCACTCAGTCGGGCTTCATCATCCAGCACAACTCGCACAGGTTGCAGCCGGGCAATTTCTTCGCCGTTCGGCAGACCCAGCTGTTCCGGGCGCACCGTCAGCGCCGGATTATCATATTCCACCGTGCCGGCCGCCGTGATAATCGCATCACTTCTCGCCCTCAAACGCTGCACATCCGAGCGTGCATGAGGGCCGGTAATCCATTTACTTTCCCCGGATGCCATGGCTGTTCGCCCATCAATACTCGCCGCCAACTTCAGACGCACATAGGGCTGATGCCGGGTCATGCGAGCAATAAAGCCTGGGTTGAGCTCTCGTGCTTGCGCTTCCAGCAAGCCGTGGGAGCAAGTGACTCCGGCGCTGTCCAACAAGGTAAACCCGCGGCCGGACACTTCGGGGTTGGGATCCTGCATGGCGGCAATCACTGCTTGCACGCCTGCGCGCAGCAGGGCTTCTGCACAGGGCCCGGTTTTGCCGTGATGAGAGCAGGGCTCCAGCGTCACATAAGCAGTCGCCCCTCTGGCTTCCTCACCTGCGTCACGCAGAGCCATAATTTCAGCGTGCGGCTCACCGGCTTTACGATGCCAACCCTGACCAACGATGACATCGTTTTTTACCAGCACACAGCCCACGCGAGGATTCGGACGGGTGGTATACAAGCCTTTTTCCGCAAGCTGAAGCGCCAGCGCCATATAGCGATGATCGGCGGCACTCCATGAAGATTCGGGCATGAACAGCTCCTGGAACTGAAGATATTGGCGCGCTTAGTCGCTCTGACGTTCCTGTCGCGAAAGTCGTTCGACCTCTTCCTTGAACTCGTTGACATCTTGAAAGCTGCGATAGACCGAGGCAAACCGGACATATGCCACTTCATCCAGCTGGCGCAACTCTCGCATCACCTCTTCACCCACCTTCATCGAAGTGACTTCACGCTCACCTGTCGCACGCAGCCGCGATTTAATATTGTTGATGGATGTTTCAATCGCCTCAATACTTACGGGGCGTTTCTCGAGAGCCTTGGTCACACCGCGACTGAGTTTGTCTTCATCAAACGGCTGGCGTGTACCATCCTGCTTGACCACACGCGGCATCACCAACTCAGCAGACTCAAACGTCGTGAACCGCTCATGGCAAGATAAGCACTCGCGACGGCGGCGCACCTGCTCACCCTCCGACACCAGGCGGGAATCAATCACCTTGGTATCGGTGGCGTGACAGAAGGGGCAATGCATGGTGCGCTATCCTGTGGAATGTTGAGTTATGCGTACACCGGCAGGCGCGCGCAAATGGCCTTCACTTTCTCTTTGGTCGCCAGAATCACACTCTCGTCTTCAGGGTTGGCGACCAGCGCATCGATCACGTCACACATCCAGCCCGCCAGCTCCTTACAGTCGCCTTCGGTAAAGCCTCGCCGCGTTACGGCCGGCGTTCCAATGCGCAAACCGCTGGTGACGAAGGGGGAACGCGGGTCGTTAGGCACCGCGTTTTTATTCACGGTAATGTTAGCGCGCCCCAGCGCGGCATCAGCGTCTTTACCGGTAATGTCCTTGTCAATCAGATCCAGCAGAAACAGGTGATCGTCGGTGCCATTCGAGACTATTTTATAGCCGCGCTCCTGAAACACCGACACCATGGCTTGCGCGTTCGCGACAACGGCTTTCTGATAGCCTGCGAACTCGGGTGCCATGGCTTCCTTGAAGCACACCGCCTTCGCCGCAATGACATGCATCAGTGGGCCACCCTGGCTTTCCGGAAACACCGCAAAGTTAAGTTTCTTCTCTAATTCTTCGCTGGCTTTGGCCAGAATCAAACCGCCACGAGGGCCGCCCAAAGTTTTATGTGTCGTTGTGGTCGTCACATCTGCAATTTGGACCGGACTGGGATAAACGCCAGCTGCCACCAGGCCGGCAATATGCGCCATATCCACCAAGAGGTAGGCACCCACTTCGTCGGCGATATCGCGGAAACGCTGCCAGTCGACTACGCGTGAATATGCAGAAAAGCCCGCCACAATCATTTTCGGCTTATGCTCTCGCGCCAGCTCTGCCACTTGCTCATAATCAATTTCACCGGTTTCCTCATTCAAACCGTACTGCACAGCTTTATAGATACGGCCAGAAAAACTCACGGTGGCACCGTGTGTCAGGTGCCCACCGTGGGCAAGACTCATGCCCAGCACGGTATCACCCGGCTGGCACAAAGCCATGTACACCGCAGCATTCGCCTGCGACCCGGAGTGCGGCTGAACATTGGCATAGTCTGCACCGAACAGCGCCTTGGCGCGATCGATGGCCAGCTGTTCAACAACATCCACATGCTCGCACCCGCCGTAATAGCGCTTACCCGGATAGCCCTCCGCATATTTATTGGTTAAGGCCGAGCCCTGTGCTTCCATGACGCGCGGACTGGTGTAATTCTCCGAAGCAATCAGTTCAATGTGCTCTTCCTGACGGGTTGCTTCCGCTGCAATAGCGTTGGCAATTTCGTCATCAAATCCAGCTATGGTCATATCGCGAGTAAACATGCGGTGCCTCATACTAATCGGTCAAAAGTGCGCGACCACGGTGATTTATCGAAGACCAAACGGAGCGTTCCGCGGGACTCAATAAAAGCGGGCCTGGTCAAAAAGCGGGCCATTTTATACGATAATGCGAACAACATCACGCACAATTCTGCCCTCTTCACGCAAGGCAGTCAGTCGCAGTGAATGATTGCCAAGCAGCGGTATTTTAGTTAAGTTTCGCGGATATTTCCCATGTCCGTTCGGGCAGACACATTCACACTGCAAAGCAGGAATCCAGCATGGCGCAATACGTCTTTACGATGAATCGCGTGGGCAAAGTGGTCCCACCCAAAAAAGAAATCCTCAAGGATATATCGCTGTCATTTTTTCCCGGCGCCAAAATTGGTGTACTCGGGCTAAATGGCGCAGGTAAATCCACGCTACTCCGCATCATGGCGGGGGTCGATCAGGATTATATTGGTGAAGCCCGCCCGCAACCGGGCATCAATATCGGGTACCTGCCACAGGAACCCCAGCTTGACGACAGCAAAGATGTGCGCGGCAACGTTGAAGACGGCGTACGCGAAATCAAGGAAGCGCTGACACGCCTGGACGAAGTCTATGCGGCATACGCCGAACCGGATGCCGACTTTGACGCCCTGGCGGCGGAACAGGCTAAACTGGAAGCCATCATTCAGACCACCGATGGCCATAATCTCGAGCGCACCCTCGAAGTTGCCGCAGATGCCCTGCGCCTGCCCCCCTGGGACGCCGATGTCAGCAAACTTTCTGGTGGTGAACGCCGACGTGTGGCCCTGTGCAGACTTCTGCTTTCCAAGCCAGACATGCTGCTGCTCGACGAACCAACCAACCACCTGGACGCTGAAAGCGTTGCGTGGCTCGAACGCTTCCTGCACGACTACCCCGGCACCGTGGTGGCCATCACCCACGACCGCTATTTTCTCGATAACGTGGCAGGTTGGATTCTTGAACTGGATCGCGGCCACGGCATTCCCTTTGAAGGCAATTATTCACAATGGCTGGAAGCGAAAGAGAAGCGCCTCGAAATCGAACAGAAGCAAGAAGATGCTCGCCAGCGCAGCATCAAGTCAGAACTGGAATGGGTGCGCAGCAACGCCAAAGGACGCCACACCAAGAGCAAGGCACGACTGCAACGCTTCGAAGAGCTCAATTCGCAAGACGTGCAGAAACGCAATGAAACCATGGAAATTTATATACCACCCGGCCCGCGACTCGGCGATGTCGTTATTGAGCTGAACGAGGTCAGCAAACAATTTCGTGAAAAGCTTCTGTTTCAGGATCTCAGCTTTGCGGTACCTCCGGGTAGCATTGTCGGCATCATTGGCGGCAATGGCGCCGGCAAATCCACGCTGTTCAAATTGATCGCAGGCATTGAACAGCCCGACAGCGGCTCGGTCAAACTCGGCGAAACCGTCAAACTCGCCTTTGTAGAACAGGCGCGGGACCTCGATGACAACAAAACCGTCTGGGAGGCCGTCAGCGATGGCAACGACATCATCCAGATTGGCAACTATCAAACACCTTCGCGGGCCTACGTTAGTCGCTTCAACTTCCGCGGCAATGACCAGCAAAAGAAAGTCAAAGAGCTTTCGGGCGGAGAACGCAATCGCCTGCATCTGGCCAACACACTCAAGCAAGGGGCAAATGTACTCCTCCTCGATGAGCCCACCAACGATCTCGATGTTGAAACCTTGCGTGCACTTGAAGAAGCTCTGTTAGCCTTCCCTGGTTGCGCACTGGTCATTTCGCATGATCGCTGGTTCCTCGACAGGATTGCGACACATATTCTGGCTTTTGAGGGCGACAGTGAAGTGATCTGGCATGAAGGCAACTACAGTGACTACGAAGAGGACCTGAAACAACGTAAGGGTGAGCACGCTGCCAACCCCACACGCGTGCGCCATAAAAAACTGGCCTGAGGCACACGAAGTTGCACCGGAAGCCCATAGAGCATATATTTTCTGTGGGTTTCCTTGCTTGACGGCTGCCGATTATGAATGATGAACAACAAGTAGAAGAACGCAGACACTTCAGTCGCATTTTATTCAACGCCGAATGCACCCTGCACCAGAACGATATGGAGTGGCCGACCGAGGTTCTCGATATTTCGATGAAGGGCCTGCTGGTTCACAAGCCCGATCACTTTGCCATCGACCTCAAGCAAGCCTGTGAGGCAACCATCAAGCTTGCGGGCAGTGACACCTACATCATTATGTCACTGCTTTTTTCGCACGAGGACGAGCATGCACTGGGCTTTAAATGCCAGTACATCGACATCGACAGTATGAGCCACCTTAAGCGACTGGTGGAACTGAATCTGGGCAGTGAAGAAATGCTGAAGCGAGAGCTGGACGCTCTCACCGCAGACTAGCGGGCGGGCACTAAAAAAGCGCCGTTAGCAAGTCTGCCAGACTTTTAACCGCGGTCACCTTCATACCCGGCATGTCTTGGCGTGGCCGGTTTCCATGCGGCACAATAGCGCGCTTGAAACCGTGCTTTTGAGCTTCCTGCAACCGCTCCTGACCACTCGGCACCGGCCGCACCTCTCCAGACAAACCAAGTTCACCGAAGACCACCAAATCCTTGGGCAAGGCATGCGCTCGAAAACTCGACACTATCGCCGCCAGAGACGCAAGATCATTACTGGTTTCGAGGCTTCGTACACCACCGACCATGTTCAGAAACACATCCTGATCGCCACAGTGCATACCGCCATGCCGGTGCAACACCGCCAAGAGCATGGATAAACGATTGGCATCCAAGCCCAGGGCCACGCGTTTCGGGTAGCTACCCTGCGACTCATCCACCAGCGCCTGCAGCTCGACCAACAAAGGTCGCGTTCCCTCCCACAACACGGTAACGACACTGCCCGGCATGACCTCATCGCCACGATTGAGAAAAATCGCACTCGGATTTTTCACTTCCACCAGGCCTTTTTCCATCATCGCAAAGACTCCGAGCTCGTTCACCGCGCCGAAGCGGTTCTTGATGCCTCGCAATGTACGGTAACGTGTATCACTGCCCCCCTCCAACATGATCGAACAATCGATCATGTGCTCCAACACCTTTGGCCCGGCAATCGCACCTTCTTTGGTAACATGCCCCACCAGAAACAGCACCATTCCGGTCTGCTTGGCCATACGCGTCAAGCGCGCGGCGCATTCACGCACCTGTGAAACACTACCCGGAGCCGACTCCAGCGCATCGGTATACATGACCTGAATACTATCAACCACCAGAACGCGCGGCTTAAGCTGTGCGACGTTATGCTCAATCGCTTCTATATTGGTTTCGGAATACATATTCAGAGCATCGGCTTGCAGCCCCAGACGCTGGGCCCGCAGCGCGACCTGCTGCAAGGACTCCTCTCCAGTCACATAGAGTGCATCAAGATGGTTGGCAAGGTAGCACAGCGTTTGCAGCAGCAAGGTGCTCTTACCGGCCCCGGGATGCCCTCCCACCAGAATGGCTGAGCCCGGCACCAGACCACCGCCCAGCACACGATCAAATTCACCAATCCCAGAGGTAAACCGTGGCTGCTCCTCAAGATCAATGGCACTCAATCGCTTTATTTCGGCACTGGCCCCGGCATAGCCGCCACGCGAGCCTGCACTGGCCGGGTTCTTTGACGTTTTGGCAAGGCGAATTTCCTGCACGGTATTCCACTGCCCACACTCCGGGCACTGACCCTGCCATTTAGAGAAATCGGCGCCACATTCGTGACACACGAAGGCGGTTTTGGTTTTTGCCATACTCAGAGGGACGCTTCTACGAAATCACGTGATAGCAGGCGCAACCAGGAAGTGAAAATGGTGTCATCAATATCCGGGAAGGTATCACCATTGCTGTCACCATCGAAATCGACTTGCAAGGTCACGGCATTCTCATCCGGATCGAGGAACAAGCGCTCCAGACCACGCCCGTTAACCTCCAAACGCCCTTTATCGGGCAAGGGTTGTGAGGCGACACCTTCGAGCGTGAGAATACTCTCCAGCTCAACGGTTCCAAACAGCGCGGACGAACGCAGCATGCCATTGGGGCGCATACCCGTGGCACCGGTGACGAAATTTTCAATGTAGGCGATATCGGCATCATAAAAATCAAACACCGACTGCGTAGCGCCCTGATTCACAGTGACCCGATAGCTGCTATTGACGGTACCGGAGACATGCACACGATCATCTTCGGTTTGCTGCTCATAGGTCACCGAACCTGACAGAATCACCTCCATGCCACCCACGTCAGCACGATAACTACTCATGGTTAACGCCAGAGTTCGCCGGTAAGATTGACACTTCTCACGCAAGTGGCTGCCTGAAACCAGCGAGTATACTTCGTCGCCACCCAAAGACGCGGGCCCAGTGGCATTGGCCACGCTATTTACAATAATCACCTTATCCTGTTCGGTGAACGTGTGCACTGCCTGTGTTTCGAACTGAGTGCCGCCGTCTTCACCCTGGGGCACCTCATTCGCTTCGTGCACATCAATCAAGGCACCACGGCGATAAAACAGGACTGTGTCGGCACTGACATCCAGACGTGTTTCACTGCCAGAGATGCGTGCTGCCAGGTTCGCAACACAGGTTTCAGTATCGTTCTCAACGAAACGCTTATTTAACCCTTCCACCGCAGTATACCGTGCAGAAATACGGCCATTGCGCTCTACACCAACGGCGTCGATACAGGCATCATAATCCAGCAGTATGCGGTCACCGGGGCGGTGTGTTTCACCGGAAGCACGGGTAAACTGATAACGCGCATACCCGCCGCCCACACAGTTACGGCGATAAATAGGCCCATCCATAAAACCCGAGGACGGCGCGGGCGCCGGATCCAGAAATGCAGAAGAGGGTAATTCGGAAGCATCCAGAAAACGCTGCAGCGGCAGATAGGCAAGCGGAATAATGACCGACTGGGTGGCACCCAGGGCAATCAGCTCCGCATTCTCGAAGGTGATATCCGTGGTACGATCGGTGCGATCGAAATCGATATCATCTTCCTGAATATCGAGTTCATCACAGGCGCTCACGCTCAGTAAAAGTAGTAAGTAAACAAGCGCGCTGGCTACAGACTTCATCCTGATTTCAGTCCCGTATAGTAAGATAGCCGAGCGATTGTAGACGACTTGGGCGCACGCTTGAACTCACAGCGTGCGCAAATGTGACACAGCCAACGACTCTGGGCGCTTAGGAGTGAAAACCGGCACTCATCTCGTGAACCGCCTCCACAAACACCCTGGCACGCTCGGGATCAACGAACTGATGGATGCCGTGGCCGAGATTGAAGACATGGCCGGACCCGGTGCCATAGTCCTGCAGAATACGTGATACTTCCTTGCGTATTTGCTCAGGGCTCCCGTACAACACAGTGGGATCCATATTTCCCTGCAGAGCCACGCGATTACCAACTTGCTTGCGCGCAACGCCGATATTCATCGTCCAGTCGAGGCCCAGAGCATCAGCTCCGGTATCCGCCAGACGGTCGAGCCAAAGCCCACCGCCTTTCGTGAACAGAATCACCGGCACCTTTCGGCCATCAAATTCACGAATCAGACCATCGACGATTTTTTGCATATACTGCAACGAAAAGTCCACATAGGCCTGATCGCTCAGAGCCCCACCCCAGCTATCGAATATTTGAACCGCCTGTGCACCGGCTTCTATCTGCGCATTGAGATACTGGACGACCGAGGTCGCGAGCTTGTCTAGAATGGTATGCAGCACCTCGGGTTGCGAGTAAAGCATCGCTTTGATGTGCCGGAAATCCTTCGAACTCCCTCCCTCCACCATATAGGTCGCCAAAGTCCAGGGACTGCCCGAGAAACCAATCAGGGGCACTCGCCCCTGCAGCTCGCGTCGAATCATACTCACCGCATCGGTCACATACGCCAAATCCCGTGCAGTGTCGGCGACGGGAAGCGCTTCCGCCTCTTCTTTTGTACGCACGGTTTTCCGGAATTTTGGACCCTCGCCGGTTTCGAAATATAACCCAAGACCCATTGCATCAGGTATCGTCAAAATATCGGAGAACAGGATGGCGGCGTCGAGAGGAAAGCGCTCGAGAGGCTGCAAGGTTACTTCGCAGGCCAGCTCAGTATTTTTACACAGGCTAAGAAAATCCCCAGCCTTGGCTCTTGTGGCGCGATACTCAGGCAAATAGCGCCCAGCCTGACGCATCATCCAAACGGGCGTGACATCAACAGGCTGACGCTGCAAGGCCCGGAGAAAGCGGTCATTCTTCAGCGGCGCCCAATCAGACATCGAGATAATCCAAAATGCCTTCGGCTGCGTGACGGCCTTCTGCGATCGCCGTCACCACCAAGTCCGAGCCTCGCACCATATCACCGCCTGCAAAGATTTTGGGGTTGGCCGTCTGGAAGGGAAAGTCTCCCGACTCGGGCGCTTCGACACCACCCCAATCATTCACCTTAACCGACACGCCTTCCAGCCAATCTGGCGGACTTGGCCGAAACCCGAATGCAATCAGCACCACATCCGCCGGCAATATCTCTTCGCTACCCGGAATCACTTCCGGTCGACGCCGACCGTTTTCATCGGGCTCACCCAGCTTGGTCTCTACAACCTTTACGCCCTCTACCTGCTCTTCACCAACAATGGCAACAGGCTGGCGATTAAACAGAAACTCAACACCTTCCTCTTTGGCATTCTGCACTTCCTTACGACTGCCCGGCATATTTTCTTCGTCGCGACGATAAGCACAGGTCACCGAGGTGGCTCGTTGTCTAATCGAGGTACGATTACAGTCCATCGCTGTATCGCCACCACCCAGCACTACCACTCGCTTACCGGCCACACTGATAAAGTCTTCAGGGCTTTTCTCGAAGCCCAAACGACGATTTACATTCGAAATCAGGAAAGGCAGCGCATCATACACTCCGGCAAGATCTTCGCCCGGGAACCCGCCTTTCATATAGGTATATGTGCCCATTCCCATGAAGACAGCATCGTAGTCCGCTAGCAATTCATCAATAGTTATATCTGCACCAATCTCGGTATTTAGGCGGAACTCTACACCCATTTCTGTAAAGATTTCCCGACGCTGGGACATCACATGCTTTTCAAGCTTGAACTCAGGAATACCGAAGGTCAGCAGGCCGCCGATCTCTGGATTGCGATCGAACACCACCGGCTTGACGCCATTGCGAACCAAAATATCTGCACAGCCCAGCCCGGCAGGCCCAGCCCCTATAATGGCGACCTTTTTATCGGTCCACACCACCTTGGACATATCCGGGCGCCAGCCCATGGCAAAAGCCGTGTCGGTAATGTATTTTTCGGCAGAACCAATCGTAACCGCACCAAAACCATCATTGAGTGTACAGGCGCCTTCACACAGCCGATCCTGCGGACACACACGCCCGCACACTTCAGGCAACGAGTTAGTTTGATGACAGAGTTCAGCGGCTTCGAGAATATTGCCTTCCGAAATCAGCTTCAGCCAGTTCGGGATGTAATTGTGGACCGGGCACTTCCATTCGCAATAGGGGTTACCACAAGCCAGGCAGCGGTGCGCCTGACTACCCGCCTCTTCAGATTCAAAAGGCTCATAGATTTCACCAAAATCATGGGTGCGCTTTTCCATCGCAACTTTCTTGGGGTCGACTCGCCCGACTTCGATAAACTGGAAGTCGTTGTTCAATCGTTTTGCCATTTTCTAACCTCTAATACCTAAACCGAATGATTCACATTGCAGACTGTGCTGTGGTCTGAATGTTATTCGGGGCGAGCCCGTACGTTGTCCAGTAAATGCTTCAAGCTTGCCGCCTTAGGCTTAACGAGCCAGAAACGGGCAACAAAATCATCAAAATTATCTAGAATTTCCTGCCCCCACGCGCTGGAGGTAGCCGCGACATGATCGTTTATCACGCCACGCAGGTGGTTGCGATAAGGCTCCATCTGTTCCGTAGACACGCGCTGAATCTCAACAAGCTCATGGTTGTACTTATCAACGAAGGTGTTGTTCTGGTCCAGCACGTAGGCAAAACCACCGGTCATACCGGCACCAAAATTGTACCCGGTGCTACCCAGTACCGTAATCAGGCCCCCAGTCATGTATTCACAACAGTGGTCACCCGCACCTTCAACAACCGCCATAGCACCCGAGTTACGCACACCAAAACGCTCGCCTGCGGTTCCCGCGGCAAAGAGCTTGCCACCGGTAGCGCCATACAGACAGGTATTGCCCACAATCGATGTTTCCTGCGTTTTGAAGACACTGCCTCGTGGTGGACGAATCACCAATCGCCCGCCGGTCATGCCCTTGCCGACATAATCGTTGGCATCACCTTCAAGATCCATGTGCAGGCCGCCGGCATTCCACACGCCAAAGCTTTGTCCCGCCGTACCAGTGAGCTTGAGGTGAATCGGCGCATCCGCCATACCCTGGTTGCCGTGACGCTTGGCAATCTCACCAGACAAACGGGCACCCACTGAACGATCACAGTTAGTGACTTGGTAAACGAATTCGCCACCCTCTTTTGCTTCAATTGCCGGCAAGGTGTCGGCCACCATCTTCTCGGCCAGAGAGGCTTTGTCGTAAGGCTCGTTCCGCGCCACCTTGCAGGTATGTGGTTTTTCTTCCGGAATTCCGGCAGAGGAGAGAATCGGTGACAAATCCAACTGCTTCTGTTTGGCTGTAAACCCAGGCAGAACTTCCAACAGATCGGTACGCCCTACCAACTCTTCCAGTGTTCTCACACCCAGTTTAGCCATCCATTCGCGTGTCTCTTCAGCTACGAAGCGGAAAAAGTGCATAGCCATTTCGACCGTGCCAATAAAGTGCTCCTGACGTAGACGTTCGTTTTGCGTCGCGACACCTGTCGCACAATTGTTTAGGTGACAGATACGCAAGTACTTACAACCTAGAGCAACCATTGGCGTGGTACCAAAACCGAAACTTTCGGCCCCCAGCATCGCAGCCTTCACCACGTCCAGCCCGGTTTTCAAACCACCATCGGTCTGCAGGCGCACGTTGCCGCGCAGGTCATTTCCACGCAGGGTTTGATGTGCTTCACTTAAGCCCAGCTCCCAGGGAGACCCGGCATAACGAATGGATGTAAGCGGACTGGCCGCCGTACCACCGTCGTAGCCCGAAATCGTAATCAAATCGGCATAGGCCTTGGCGACACCCGCGGCAATCGTACCAACGCCAGGCTCCGAAACCAGTTTTACGGAAACAAGCGCATCGGGATTCACCTGCTTGAGGTCAAAGATCAGCTGCGCCAAATCCTCGATTGAGTAAATATCATGGTGCGGCGGCGGCGAAATCAGCGTTACGCCCGGCACCGAGTAGCGCAGCGTCGCAATCAGGTCATTCACCTTGCCCCCAGGCAATTGCCCTCCCTCTCCGGGCTTGGCGCCTTGCGCCACTTTGATCTGAATAACTTCGGCACTGCTCAAATAATGCGGCGTCACACCAAAACGTCCGGACGCAACCTGTTTGATTTTTGAGCGCTTTATCGTGCCGTAACGGGCCACATCTTCGCCACCTTCGCCGGAATTGGAACGCCCACCCAGCGTATTCATTGCCACCGCGAGGGCTTCGTGAGCCTCGGGGGATAGGGCGCCGAGAGACATCGCAGCCGAATCGAAACGCGGAAAAATATTCTCCACCGGCTCAACTTCATCAAGCGGAATCGGCGTGGCTTTGGAGCTCAAAGACAAGAGATCCCGCAGCGTTGCAGCCGGGCGCAAATTCACCAGATCCGCATACTCTTTGTAGACCCCATAATCGCCTGTCTGCACCGCTTTTTGAATGGTACTGACCACATCGGGGTTGAATGCATGGTATTCCTGACCGTGTACAAATTTAAGCAAACCACCCGGCTGAATCGATTTGCGGGCCTTCCATGCTTCTTGCGCCAGCAAAGCTTGCTCCATCTGAAAATCATAGAAGGTCGCACCCTGTATACGACTGGCGACACCACGGAAACAGAGGTCGACAACATCATCCGCCAAACCCACCGCCTCGAACAGCTGGGCGCCTCGGTAAGAAGCGATGGTTGAGATACCCATCTTGGATAGGATCTTGAGCAGCCCCTTCCCGATACCGCGACGATAGTTGTTTTTTGCTTCGATCGGGTTCATGAGCATTTCACCCGATTCAATCAGGTCATTCATCACCTGATAGGCCAGATAGGGGTATACTGCTGTCGCGCCAAACCCGAACAACACAGCGAAATGATGGGGATCTCGCGCAAATCCGGTTTCCACGACGATATTGGAATCGCAACGCAGGCCTTTCTCAACCAGATGGTGATGCACTGCCCCGGTTGCCATAAAGGCGTTAATCGGCAACTCACCCTGCTTAAGGTCCCGATCGGAAAGCACCAGTATCACTTTCCCCTGCGTCACCGCTTGCTCGGCCTCATCACAAACCGCTTTTATCGCCGCTTCAAGTCCTTGCTCCTCGGTGTACTGCAACCGAATAGTCTGCTGCTCAAACCCCAACCGATTTTCCATCAGGGAGTTGAACTTGGCGGGAGACAACACAGGCGTACCAAGAATAATACGCTTCGCATGCTCCGCGGTTTCTTCGAACACGTTCAGTTCCGACCCAATACAGGTCTCCAGCGACATCACAATAGCTTCGCGTAGCGGATCGATGGGCGGATTGGTTACCTGAGCGAACTTCTGGCGGAAGTAGTCAGCAACAGAACGGACGCGCGTAGAAAGTACAGCCATAGGGGTATCATCCCCCATCGAGCCCACGGCTTCCTGACCATTCTCTGCCAGCGGCCGAATGACCTGATCACGCTCCTCAAAGGTGACCTGAAACATTTTCATGTGTGTTTTCAGACTATCGCGATCCATTGGCACAAAGGCTGGATGCGATTTATCCAGCGTCGCTTCTACCCGGACAGCGTTCTCGCGCAGCCACTTCTTATAAGGCTGCGCCTCTTTCAAGCGCGAATCGATATCGTCGGTGTGCAACAGCTGCCCGGTATGGGTATCCACAGCGAGTATCTGCCCCGGGCCAATTCGCCCTTTGGCGACGACATCCTCCGGCTTATAGCCATAGGTACCGATCTCCGAAGCAACGGTGATGTAGCCATTCTTGGTCACCACCCAACGGCTGGGTCGCAAACCATTGCGATCCAGCAGACAGACCGCATAACGACCATCTGTCATTACCAGTCCAGCAGGGCCGTCCCACGGCTCCATGTGCATGCTGTTGTACTCATAAAAGGCACGCAGGTCCGGGTCCATGGTGTCAACGTTCTGCCAGGCGGGCGGAATCATCATACGCACAGCGCGGAACAGATCGACACCTCCAGCCAGCAGCACCTCCAGCATGTTGTCCATCGAAGACGAATCTGATCCCGTGCGATTTACCAGTGGCGATATCTCATTCAAACCCGGCAACTCGGGACTCGCAAATTTACTCGTTCGCGCCAATGCCCAGTTGCGATTTCCTTCAATGGTATTGATTTCACCATTATGCGCCAACATACGAAATGGCTGCGCCAAGGGCCAACGAGGCATCGTATTGGTGGAAAAGCGCTGGTGAAAAACGCAGATGGCAGTTTCGAGCAGCGGGTTACCCAAATCCAAATAGAAATTGGGCAGATCCACCGGCATCATCAGGCCTTTGTAAGACACAACCTTCTCAGACAAAGAGCAAATGTAAAACTCTTCGTCGCTAGCCATTGCCAGCTCTGCTTTTCTGCGCGCCATAAACAGCTTCAACGCAAAGCTGCGCTCATCGAGGCCTTTGCCATCGATAAACAATTGTTCAATCGTAGGCAGGCACTCCAATGCCATGCGCCCCAGACATTCGTTGTCAGTAGGCACCGTGCGCCAACCGAGACTGTCGAGGCCTTGTGCAGCCAGCGCCGCTACCAAGGCGCTCCGGGCAGCTTTGGCTTTGTCGGTATCGCGTGATAAGAACACCATACCAACGCCGTAACGCTCACCCAGCTCGATACCCAGCTCTTCTTTTGCCACTTGACGCAGGAAGCCATCGGGGCGCTGTAACAACAAGCCACAACCGTCGCCGGTTTTACCATCCGCTGCAATCCCGCCGCGGTGGGTCATACAGGTCAATGACTCTATCGCCGTCTGCAGAAGATCATGACTCGCCTTGCCTTCAGTATGAGCAATCAAGCCAAATCCACAGTTATCTCTGAACTCGTCCGGGCGAAATAAACCTGCTGCCATAGTCTTCTCTCTAAAAAATACCATTACAAATCATGCAGTTATAAAGCTTTTCGCAGTGCCGAACGCATGACTAAGAAAATTGGGGTTGGACATTTTACACACGGACCCCCCATAGAACAAATTTAAAGCACGCGCCTTACCAAGGCAGCACAATGACACAAAGCCACAGGGCCCGCGGAACGGGGCCCGGCCTTAAGGGGAGAGGCTGGACTGCACACCAGCAAAACTGCGCAACCACGGCTTTTGCTGCTTAAGCCACACCGGTGCGGTGTCGAGACCAGCACGGGCCTCGGCTTTATTGGCATACAGGCCGTAGAACACCACGTACCAAGGTCGCCCTTTGTACCGGGTTTCAAGATAATAAAGGGAGGTGCCGCGCCGCGCGGCAGTGGCAATGAATTTTGTCGCGGTATCACGGTTGTAGCTACCCAACACCTGAATGGTGTAATGTCCCGGCGACTGAGCCTCCACCCAACTCCGCGAACGATACTCATCCTCGGTACCCGAACCGCCATCGCTCGCCGTGCGGACTTGAACCGAAGCTGCCTTCTGCTCTAAAGGCTCTGCGGCTGAATCACCTTGCTGGCCAACAATAAGCTCAGCAACATCCTCTGCTTCAGTGCGATCATTGCCATCTTCCTCGCGCGGACTAAAGGCCTGCTTATCGGCACGCTTTTCTGTCTCTTCGGCACCTTCAAACGACAACTCATCGGCGACAGCAACCTCTTGCTCCACTGCCTCCCGTTCAGACTCTTCCTCCACACTCTCAATTACCGGCACAGCTTCCGGCGCAACCAAAGTCCCGCCATTCTCATGCGATTCGCCGGGCAGCATTTCTGAGACCACCTCCTGACTCGCAATCGCCGCCTCGATTCTGGCCAGGCGCTCAGCGTGCTGTTTTACTTCCTCATCCGGATTTAGGCTGGGCACAGATAAAGACTCCTCAGGCCCCGCATCAAACAAACCGTGCTGCCGCCCCACAAACACAAAAGACATCAAGAGCAGCACAACCACGCCCGCCATCGCTTTACTTGCCGCTGGCCATACTATCTTTTGTTTGCGCCCTGAACTAAACACCTGCGCACCCATCAGCACAGCAGGAAAAACACGATGAATGCGCCCGGGCAAGCCTTTACCACCTTCCGCCAAAATCGCTGCCTGCTGCTCGGTGAGCGTCAACTGCCCGGCATAACCAGCGGCCTCCAGACGAAACTGGAGATAACGCAGTGCCTCATCTCGATCGAAGGGCCGCAAAGGCAAGACATGAAACCACTCATCACGCCCAGAATCCGCCATTTCTGCAACGATCGCCTCGAGAGACGGAGCCCCCGCCAACAACAACACGACCGGCGCCTCTTCAGACTGCGCCCGAAACACCTCGAGCAAGGCATACAGCTCAGGTTTAGGTAGCTGATCCGCGTCATCAACAACCAAGAGCGCACGCCGCTGGGTTCGCTCATGATCTTTTTGTAGCTTTTGTATGAGCTGCAGAACCCTCTGATGCTCAGACTCGGCACCAGCCAGGGACAGGCCCGCCAGATTAGCCAGTCTATCCAATACACCCTGACCGGAAAACTGTCCGCCAGCCGTTACCGACAAAACATGTAATTCTGCACTTTGTTCTTCGACAAAACGCCTCAATAGCGTCGTTTTGCCTGCCCCACGCTCACCAACGAGCAACAGAACCATATCGCCGAAAATAGATAAGTGCCGTAACGACTCCAGATAATGCTGTCGCATTGGCCCTAAGTAGATGGTTTGAGGCTCGATTTCAAAAGGATCCTGATTAAGCCCCAAGAACTCCAGCATCTGATTTTTAAGCGCCTTAGCCTGCTCACCACCTTGTGTCATGCTGCCCCTCTAACTATTCCCTGCCAGCCAGCACTGCACTGAGGTTATTGACGGAAAAATCACTGGTTACAAAGGCCTCGCCAAGTTTGCGGAGCAACACTAGACGCAAACTACCGTCGAGCACTTTCTTATCAACCGACATCAGCTTCAAATAATCATCCGGCAACATATGCTCCGGACCCATCACTGGCAACCCCGCACGCTTTAACAACTTTTCTATGCGCACCACCGCATCTTCGCTGATGCAGCCTTCCAACTGACTAAGTCGCGCCGCCATTAGCATTCCCGCAGCAACCGCCTCTCCATGCAACCACACGCCATAGCCGCAAAATGTTTCTATCGCATGGCCAAAGGTATGCCCAAGATTAAGTATCGCGCGCACCCCACCTTCCCTTTCATCCGCAGCAACAACTTCTGCCTTGCAAGCACAAGAGCGCTCTATGGCATAAGACACTGCTGCGCTATCCAGCGCAACTAGCGCTTCCATATTATCTTCTAGCCACTCGAAAAAACCGACATCACGAATGAGACCATATTTGATAACCTCAGCAATACCCGCCGATACTTCCCGGGCGGGCAAGGTCGAGAGGGTAAGGGTATCAATCACTACCGCCTTGGGCTGATAGAAAGCCCCGATCATGTTTTTACCCAACGGATGATTGACGGCCGTTTTTCCGCCGACCGATGAATCCACCTGCGACAACAAGGTAGTAGGCACCTGTATAAAATCGACGCCTCGCTGATAACATGCCGCAGCAAAGCCCGCCATGTCACCAATCACACCACCACCAAGAGCTATGATCGTGGTAGTACGAGAATGACGCCCCTCCAGCAAGGCATCAAAGACCTTATTAAGCGTTTGCCAATTTTTATATTCTTCACCATCCGGAAGAATCACTGCATCCACCTCATACGCCTGCAAGGTTTTCCTGATCGCCGACTCATAGAGTGGCGCGACAGTTTCATTGCTGACCAGCATCACTTTCTTACCGGCGATATAGGGCTGGAAAAGCGCCGAATTGGCTAGGCAATGCTCACCAATATAGATGGGATAGCTTCGGTCACCCAGGGCGACCTTGAGTTCTCGCATGTTCTTATTCACCTAAACTACAGTATTTAGAAGAAGCACCACTAACCCGCTCTCACCGCACTCACGATCTGACGGACGATGGACTTCAGAGATTTTCGGTCTGTCTTTACGACCAGGTCAGCAACCTCACGATAGACGGGATCCCGCACTTCAAACAATCTGCGCAAGACCTGCTTAGGATCCTCCTTGCCTTGCAACAGAGGACGATTTTTATCCTTTAACGTTCGCTGCACCTGTTGAGCAACGGACGTATTCAGATAAACGACGAAACCGTGCGCACTGACCTGCTGCCTATTTTCTGGGCGCATCATAGCGCCCCCACCTGTGGCCAACACAAGATTCTTGCGCTGAACAAGCTCTTTAATCACGGCGCTTTCGCGATCACGGAAGCCTTCTTCACCCTCCACATCGAATATCCAAGGAATGTTTGCCCCACTTCGATGCTCAATCTCTTTATCAGAATCACAAAACTCATAGTGCAATTCTTTTGCGAGGAGCTTGCCGATTGTGGTTTTACCAGCCCCCATGGGACCCACCAAGACTATCAGAGGCGTACTAATCATTATTTTCAGCTACAAATACGGCTACAAACAGCGAAGCATAGCATGCGTTAAGGAATCAGACCCAGCACAAAAAAAGGGCCGCTTACAAGCGACCCTTTTTGCCTTATCGTGACTGCGCCATTACTGATCGATAATGCCATCCCGAAGCAACTTCGGCGTGATGAATATCAGCAATTCCGCCCGCTCATCAACTTCTTCGGTTTTAGTGAATAAAGCACCCAAGTAGGGGATATCACCGAGGAATGGCGTTTTCGTTATTGTCGTGGATTGATCTGACTGGAAAATACCGCCCAACACGACCGTCTCACCATTTCCAACCAGCACCTGAGTGATGACTTCATTCGTGGTGATACTTGGGATACCTGCCGTCACTTCACCTCGATCATCCTGATTAATCTTCAAATCCATAATGATCTTGTTATCAGGGGTAATCTGAGGAGTTACTTCCAGCGACAATACAGCCTCTTTAAAGCTGACCGACGTTGCGCCCGATGAGGAAGCTTCCTGATATGGAATTTCCTCACCCGACTTGATCGTTGCCGTTTGACGGTCTGCTGTCACAATTTTTGGCTGCGCAACAATCTCGCCTTTACCATCCGCCTCGTAGGCCGACAATTCCATATCAATCAGGTAGTTATCACTACCAAAACCAATTGCAAGAGAAGAGCTGTTGGTGCGAGTCACACCGAGGTCCACCGCCAAGGCATTGGGAAACGTAATGGTATTAGAGGAACCGTTTGCCACCTCTCCGAGCTCCGCCAGCGTCTCGGACGAACCGCCTATGCGAAACAAATTGCCACCATCCTGATCAAGGCCTCCGCCACCCCATTCGATACCCATTTCCTCAGTAATATTGGAACGGGCACGCACGATACGGGCTTCAATTAACACTTGTCTGACCGGTATATCCCAAGTGCGAATGAGTCGCCGAATCTGATCCAGCTTGTCGCTTGTTTCTCGCACACTAATGGTGTTAGTACGTTCGTCTGATGAGATAAAACCACGCTCCGAGATCAGTTCCGCATCCTGCTTAAGCAAATCCACAATACTCGAAGCTTTCGCATAATTGATTTGAATGATATCGAGCCGCACCGGCGCCAGAGCGGCGACCTGCTTGTTCGCCTCCAGCTCCAGTTTTTCGCGGGCCGCGATTTCGTCCGCTGGCGCCACTAGCATGACATTCCCTACCGTGCGCTTATCAAGCCCTTTGGTTTTGAGTATCAACTCCAAGGCCTGATCCCAAGGCACGTTCTGCAAGCGCAAGGTAATGCTGCCACTAACTGTATCGCTGGCTACTAGGTTGAGCCCGGTGAAATCTGCAATCAACTGAAGGACGGCTCTTACCTCAATATTCTGGAAGTTGAGAGATAATTTCTCGCCAGTAAACGGGAACTTCTCTTTGCGTCGATCTTCTGCTTCCTGTTCCGTCAGGGCCTCAACACTCACTGTAAACTGGTTGTCTGCCTGATATGCGAGATAATCGTAATTGCCTTCCGGTTTGATGACGATCGTCGCCTGGCCATCCTGTATATAGGAATCTACACGCTTCACCGGCGTAGCAAAATCGACAACATCCAAGCGACGTCGTAGTGCTTCTGGCAATGCGACACCCGGCACTCGTAACTGAATATTTCCTGCCACCTCAGACATATCAACATTCACATTGGCGCTTAAAAAATCAATCACAATCTGGCCGTCACCCTTCTCTCCGCGTCGGAAGTCGATGGATGTAATACGGTTTTCTTTTCGCGAGACGGGCATCGAAGACGAAGATGATGCTTCTACCGGTGCGGTCGAAACATTTTGCGACACCATTGCGCCACTGCCGCTTCCAACCCGAATCACCAGATCATTGCCTCGCACAACAGTGGTGTAAGGCACCAACTCGGATAAGTCGAGTATGATGCGCGTGCGATCCTGTGTATCAATAACAGTCATACGCCGCGCATTGCCGGCCCCCAAGTCATGGTACCGAGCCTCCAGAGCGCTACTAACACCCGGCAGATCCAATGCGATACGCGCAGGCTTCTCGATAGTGTAACCCTTTGGTACCGGCGGCGAGGCATTAAACTGCAGCACGATTTCCGTCGCATCACCAGGCAAGGCTGAAAAATTCACATTTTCCAACTCCGCTGCATTGGTTGCGGTTGCCAAACCGAACATTGACAATAATAAAATAAACGCCAAGCGTGCCTGAGAGACCATGTCCGTTAACCTTGTTCGACTGTGTTGCTCATTAAATTTATTAGACGCTGTCATCATTCCCCTGTGCCTCCCAGACCTACTTACTCATCTTCCAGCGAGATCGTTCGGGGCCGTTCCAGCCACCCACCAGTCCCGTTAGGGACAATTTCGATCAGCTCCATGCGGCTCGGCTCAATCGAGACGATACGCCCATGATTCTTACCCATGTACTGACCAACTTTAACCATATGCACGCCACCTTCATTATCGGCAACCAGCCCCCACAATGTGTCGGCCTCACCTCGTTGCAAAGTACCTACCATTCGCAAACTGCCGATCGCAAAAAATTCCAACACTTCCTGCGGACGATCAAAGTCCGGCTTCACATTACTTTGATCTTCTTCTAACTTCACATCACTCACAACCACCTCCGCAGGCGGCAGGAAGGGTGAGCGCCGGTTGGCAGCACTATACGTGAAGGCGCGATATACCTGAACCTCCGGTAGAGGCTCTACCCGACCGCGAGGTTTAGAGTCCGCTTCTTTCATGAAGCGATCAAGGTCATCAAAGCCGGTGTTCGTTGAACATGCAGACAACAGCAACATAGCCAGCGCAATAAAGGGTAGAGAAACGTGCTTATTCATCACTTTCTCCCCTTTTTCTTTTTACGTGATTTTTTGGCCTTTTTCTGCTCATCCTCACCCGCATAACGATACGTTTTAGCCGCCACGCTCATCTTCAAGATATCGCTTCCCGTATTTTTCCCGCCAGCCATGGTAATGGTGAAATCATGCAATGTGACTATTCGCGGCAAACTCGCGACGCCCGAAACAAATGAAGCAATGTCGTGATAGGTGCCGGTCACCACAATATCCATGGGCAATTCGATATAAAACCCTTGCGATACTTCCGGCTTCAATTTGATTTGTTCAATGCTCAATCCACTACCCAAACCGGTGTTGGTGATATCCTCCAGCAAGCCGGGCACTTCAGTATCCGCAGGCAATTGTTTCAGCAAGGCGCCAAAACTCTGCTTCATCTCTTCCATCTGCTGGCGATATGCATCCAGGTTGGCCACTTTGAACGCCTTGGTTTCATACTGCTCTTTTAGTTTTTGTTCTTCGCTGGCAACCTGATCGAATCGCACATATTGATCCTTGATCAAGAACCAGTAACCGCCAAATATCAAAGCCACGAATAAAACCAACAACACCACCGCTTTTATAGGCGCCGGCCATGACCCTGCATTATTGAAGTCCAGGTCGTTTACATCAAAGCCCTTCAGGCTCTCCATTGATTCAGCAAAACCCACTATTTTGCTCCTTGCTTATCACTGGATACGACCGGAGTCACTTGCGATACAGTCATATCGAAACGGTTTAGTGATTCATCACTTTGCTTGACGGAGCTCACATCGGTGAGATTGGGATTAGCGAACCATTCTGATGCCTCGAAATTGCGCATCAAACCGGAAATTCGATTGTTCGATTCCGCTTTGCCCTGAATCTTGAGTTCGCTCCCATTGCGTTTAAGCGTTTCGTAATACAGCCCGTCGGGCAATGTGCGCACCAATTCATCAAACACGCGCACGATCACCGGTCTGGTTCCTTGAAGATCCTGAATCACTTTCATGCGACTGAGCAGTTGCTCTCGCTCTTTTTTCAGTGACTCGATTTCCTTAATCTTCTTGTCCAGTTCAGCCATTGATTTTTTCAAATAGGCATTGCGCGCTTCCTGATGACTGATCTGACCATCAACATGACCATTCCACAGAAACACCAAGCCGGCTGAAACAATCAGCACCCCCACCAACATGGAGATAAACTGTTTCTGACGCTCTGCCTTGAGTTCCTCGCGCCAGGGTCTGAGGTTAATGTTCGGCATTAATCAAAACTCCTCATCGCCAAACCACAGGCAATCATCAATGACGGTGCATCGTTACTCAGCGCGGATGCATTCACTTTGGCGCTCAGTGTCATGTCAGCAAAGGGATTAGCGACCACAGTCTGGATGCCCACTTTTTCCTGCACCAGCTCTGCAATACCCTTTATCGACGCCACACCGCCCGCCAGAATGACGTAATCCACCTCGTTATACTGACTGGAAGAAAAGAAGAACTGCAGCGATCTCGCGACTTGCTGCACTACAGCATCCTTGAAGGGTTCGAGCACTTCACGCTCGTAATCATCGGGCAAGCCACCCTGTTTCTTCGCCAAACCGGCTTCCTCGACAGAAAGGCCATATCGGCGCTGAATCTCTTCCGTCAACTGCCGACCACCAAACAACTGCTCGCGCGTGTAAATGGTTTTGCCCTCTGCCAGAACACTCAGCGTTGTCATGGTTGAACCCACATCGACTATCGCCACAGTCTGGTCATCGCTGTCTATGTCCAATTGCGCACTCACCAGAGTAAACGCACGCTCAATCGCATACGCCTCCACATCGACCACTTTCGTTGTCAAGCCGCCTATCTCAAGCGCATCTTCACGCAGTTCGACATTTTCTTTCCGACACGCAGCCAACAACACATCAACTTGGTCGGAGCTCGTTTCGGAAGGGCCTAATACTTCAAAGTCGATGGCGACTTCGTCGAGCGGGTACGGAATATATTGATCTGCCTCGACAGCAATCTGACTTTCCAGTTCCTGCTCCGTCAGCCCCGCACTCATTTGTATGGTTTTGGTAATTACTGCGGAGCCTGCAACAGCGACTGCTGCCAACTTGTTACCGGTGCGCGACTTACCCACGACCTTCTTTATCGACTCGCCCACGATTTCAGCGTCATTAATATTCTTTTCAACGACACTGTTTTCGGGCAACGGCTCCACCGCGTAACTTTCCACTCGATAACGATCTCCGCTTCGGGTCAGCTCCAGCAGCTTTACTGACGAGGAACTGATATCGATACCAAGCAGAATGTCGTTTTTCTTTCCGAATAATCCGAACACAAGAAAACCCATTTAGACAATGGTGATTATTTTGCAGAAGCACTTTGCCTTATTCTGTTCAAGGCGCCTCAACGTACAATTATTTACTAAAACCACTAAGAAAAAAGACGTATAATCCGGCCTTCTTAAATTAAAGCTATTTCTTAGATAATAGACCTATATTTTTAACTTGCTAGGAAAAACATGTCCCGTTTTGTGAGACTTTCGACCTTTTTGGGATGGGCCTTCGCGTGCCTTATTTGCGGAGCTGGGGTCGTCATTACGTCTTTCTATTTATATCTCACACCCAATCTTCCGGAAGCCAAGCAACTCAAAAACACACAACTACAGACACCTTTGCGCATTTATTCCAGCGACAATAAAAGAATAGCGGAGTTTGGAGAAAAGAGAAGAACCCCCATCAGTATTGAAGAAGTGCCCACGGATCTGGTAAATGCCTTTATAGCAGCAGAGGACAACCGCTTTTACGAGCATCGGGGAATCGACTTGAAAGGCCTGCTTCGAGCCGCCACCCAACTGATCGCATCGGGGCGCATTAAAACAGGTGGCAGTACCATTACCATGCAGGTGGCCAAAAACTTTTTCCTGTCCCGAGAAAGAACCTTTACGCGAAAATTCAACGAAATTTTTCTCGCCATTCAGATCGAACAAAGCCTCAGTAAAAACGAGATTCTGGAGCTTTATCTGAACAAAATCTATCTGGGCAATCGCGCATATGGTGTGCACGCCGCTGCGCAGGTCTACTACGGCAAGCATATCGCCAACCTGTCACTGGCCGAGGCCGCAATGATAGCAGGCCTCCCCAAAGCCCCTTCGGCCTATAACCCGCTCGCCAATCCCAAACGCGCACTCATCCGTCGCAACTGGATTCTTGATCGCATGCTTGACCTGGGAATGATCTCGAAAACCCGCCATCAACTCGCCAGTGAAGAACCGGTCTCGGCAGAATACCACGTCGGACGCTCAGAGCTTGACGCGCCTTATGCGGCGGAAATGGCGCGTCTAGAAATCGTCAAGCGCTTTGGCTCCAAGGCTTATACCGAAGGCTACACCGCACACCTGACACTCGACAGTCGACTTCAGGAAGCCGCCAACCGAGCCCTCAAACAGGGACTTGACGATTACGATCGTCGCCACGGCTACCGGGGACCAATTGCAACGTTAAGTACCGACCAATTCGATCAGGAACCTGACAAGCTGATACGCCACCTGACCGGCTTCAAGCATGCCAGCCACCACACACCAGCCATCGTCATGAGTCTTGATGAAGAGCAGGCCACACTGCTCAACCGGGAAGGACAACTTCTCCAGCTGCCCATGCAGGCGCTCGACTGGGCGGCCCCCTACCTAGACGTAGACCGACTGGGTTCACGCCCGGAACGCCCTGCTGATGTACTGAGCCAGGGTGATATTGTGCTTATCCAGCGCACCGAAAGCGGCTGGGAACTGGCCCAAACACCTCAGGCGCAAGGAGCCCTGATTTCCTTAGCTCCCGAGAACGGCGCCATCAAGGCAATCAGCGGAGGCTACGACTTCGGACTCAGCCACTACAATCGGGCAACACAGGCAAAACGCCAGCCTGGCTCGAATTTCAAAGCCTTTATTTACCTCGCAGCACTAGAGCAGGGAGCCACGGCTGCAACCCTGATTAACGACGCTCCGATAGTCTTCGACGATACCAACCTCGAAACCGCATGGCGCCCCGAGAATTCCAGCGGTAAATTCTACGGCCCCACCCGGCTGCGCAAGGCACTCTATAATTCGCGCAACCTGGTATCCATTCGCCTGCTCAAAGAAACGGGGATACGCCCCACGATCGACACACTGAAACGCTTTGGGTTCGACACCAGAGACCTTCCGCGCGATCTCTCCCTGGCACTGGGCAGCGCAGGGATTACCCCGATGGACATTGCGAAAGGTTACGCCATTATCGCCAACGGGGGTCATTATATTGAACCTTACTTGGTGCAGCGCATTGAAGACGCAGAAGGAAACATACTCTATGAAGCCAACCCGCTGACGGTATGCTCAGATTGCAATAGCAACACCAGCGAAAACCCAGCATCTGCAATCAACCCGGCACCGCGCATTGCTGACGAACGGGCCATTTACATTCTGCACTCCATGCTAAAAGACGTCATATTAAAAGGTACCGGGCGCCGGGCATTAAGCCTTAAACGCGACGACCTGGCCGGCAAAACAGGCACCACCAATGACCAAAAAGATGCCTGGTTCTCCGGCTTTAACACGCAAATCGCGACCACTGCATGGGTCGGATTCGATACCCCCGCAACGCTCGGCCGACGCGAATATGGCGCCCGAGCAGCATTACCCATCTGGAGCGACTTTATGCGCACCGCCTTGCACAACACTTCGCCAGCACACATGCGCCGGCCAGATGGATTGGTCACCGTCCGAATCAATCCCGAAACCGGGCAGACGGCGCTACCAGATGAAGACAATGCAATATTCGAATTGTTTCGCAAAGAAAACGCTCCCACACCTTCTCCGAAACAGCGACCACACCATCCCAGCACCACAAATGGCGCACAGAACGGAAAACCCCTCGCGCCCGAAGATATTTTTTAAAGGCCGAAACAAAAAAGCCGGAGCAAAAGCTCCGGCTTTTTTAGTCAAACTGTTATCTATTTGATATCAGCAACCGTGGTCAACGGGTAATGAGCAGGGTAACCGAATCGCGCTACTCCGCTGTCGACCGCAGCACGAGCTACTGCCGCCGAGACAGAACCCAGCAGACGCTCATCAAGCGGTTTTGGAATGATGTAATCTTTCCCGTACGCCAAAGGCACTCCACCGTATGCATCCACAACATCCTGAGGCACAGGCTCTTTTGCGAGATCCTTAATCGCGTGCACAGCGGCTACTTTCATTTCTTCGTTAATCGCTGTTGCGCGCACATCCAGAGCACCGCGGAAAATAAAGGGGAAGCCCAGCACGTTGTTCACCTGATTCGGATAGTCCGAACGGCCTGTCGCCATAATAATGTCATCGCGCGCCGCCAGCGCTGTTTCGGGCTTGATTTCGGGATCAGGGTTGGAACACGCAAAAATAACCGGGTTCGGCGCCATACGATTCAGATCATCGACCGACAACAAGTCGGGGCCAGACAAGCCAACAAATACATCGGCTCCGTCGCATGCATCCGACAGCGTGCGCTTATCGGTATCGTTGGCAAACATCGCCTTGTATTGGTTCAGATCATCACGACCGGTGTGAATCACACCCTTGCGATCAAGCATGAAAATATTTTCCTGCTTCATCCCGCAGCTGATCAGCAGTTTCATACACGCAATGGCCGCGGCGCCCGCACCCAGACATACCACTTTGGCATCCTGAATCTTCTTGCCTTGCAGCTCCAGCGCATTCAGCATACCCGCGGCTGTAACGATTGCAGTGCCATGCTGGTCATCGTGAAAAATAGGGATATTGCACTGTTCGATCAGCACACGCTCTATTTCAAAGCACTCAGGTGCCTTGATATCTTCGAGGTTAATACCACCAAAGGTGTCCGCGATACGCTTGGTTGTATCGATGAAAGCCTGAGGACTCTCTGCATCCACCTCAATGTCAAACACATCAATACCCGCAAAACGCTTGAACAACACGCCTTTGCCTTCCATGACAGGCTTACTGGCAAGCGGCCCAAGATTACCCAGACCCAAAATAGCCGACCCATCGGAAATCACCGCCACCAGATTTCCCTTGGCAGTATATTTGTAGGCATTCTCAGGATCTTTAGCGATTTCCCTTACAGGCTCTGCGACACCGGGACTATAGGCGAGTGACAAGTCTCGAGATGTCGCCGTAGGCTTGGAAATTTCAACACTGATCTTTCCAGGTTTTGGATTGGCATGATAATCAAGAGCCGCTTGCTTTAATTCTGACATTATTTCGTACCATTTTTTCGTGAATGACAGGCCAAAAGCCCTAAAATGGGGTCGCGATCCCCAAGGGCGCGTATTATGACACTAGTTTCGAGCGCGGAACAATTCCTGATCGATTTAAGTGCAGCCTGTGTACGCAAGAGGGCCAGCATCCGATCATTTCCATCACCCTGAGACAAAAAAAGAGCGCCAAATGCGCCCTTTTTCAACTTCGTTTCGCCTAGCTGGAGATACGGCTGCCGAAACGTTTCTTGAACTTATCGATACGACCACCGGTATCCATGACTTTCTGCTTACCTGTGTAGAACGGGTGACAGGCAGAACATACGTCCAGCAGAATATCCTTGCACAGCGTAGATCGTGTTTTGATCACATTACCGCAGCTGCACTTGGCTTCGATGTCCTGATAATCAGGATGAGTATTTTGTTTCATATTGCACCTCTGGCGTTGTCATGCCGCCACCTGCAAGCTGCTTGAGCTCAGGCACCGCATGCCGGGCTTGTTACGGCCCGCACAGGCGAGCCCCAAAAATAAGACGGCGCATAGTACCAAAACCAACACAAGAAGCAAGTGACACGCGCATATTTCGCCGCACCGGCACACAAGACCCCTCAAACAGAAGCATTTATGAAATAATAACCACACCGACTAAGAACGCGATAACGCAGTGAACAACCCACCCATCAACCCAGACACCACAACATTAAAAGTCGCCGTGGCCACCCCAGTATTCGGCCTGTTCGACTATCTACCGCAGCCTGACACGAACGCCGCAGACTACATGATTGGGCAGCGCGTGGCGGTTCCGTTTGGCCATCGCAAACTGGTCGGCATCATCGTGCATATTGATCCACACCCAGCGAGCAGCCTGAAACTCAAGCCCATCACCGAGCGATTTGAGCCCACCCCCCTCTTTTCCATGCTAGATCTCACGTGGCTCACCTGGGCTGCCCGCTACTACTGCCACCCGATCGGAGACGCCCTCGCCTGTGCACTGCCGGCGCAGCTGAGGCAAGCCAAAGGCCACGCGCCGACTCGCATCAGCAAATGGCTATGCCGCAACCCCGCCACGCACTTGCCGCCACAAGCGCACAGGCAACGGGAACTGCTCACCCTTCTGGCCGAACATCCGGAGGGACTCTGGCAGGATACACTTCTCAGCATGGGCTTCAGTCGCGTGCAGCTGCGCAATCTGGCGCAAAAACACGCGATCGAGGAGCAGTTAATTGACCCCCTCAGTGCCGCCCCGCCGAAAGCGCGCGATGCGCAAGGCCCATCACTCAATGCCGACCAACGCGCCGCCGCCCGAACCATCAGCCAACACCTGGGGCATTTTTGCGTGACACTCCTTGAAGGTGTTACGGGAAGTGGTAAAACCGAGGTTTACATTGAGGCGGTTGCTCAGGCCTTGAAGCGCAATGAGCAAGTTTTGATCCTCGTCCCCGAAATCAACCTCACGCCACAAACGCTGCAACGATTTCAGCGCCGCCTGATGGCCCCGATCGGCACCCTGCACTCCGGCATGAGTAACAAAGAACGCGCCGATATCTGGGATCTCGCGAAACTGGGCAATGCACAAGTGATTATTGGCACACGCTCAGCTATTTTCACGCCGTTCCGTCAGCTCGGCTTGATCATTATTGACGAAGAACACGACACCTCATACAAACAACAGGACGGGTTCAAGTATTCAGCGCGAGATCTAGCCGTCAAGCGCGCTCAACTGCTTGATATCCCCATTCTGCTCGGCTCCGCCACGCCATCGCTGGAAAGCCTCTATAACGTTCGACTGGAACGCTACCACCACCTGAAACTGACTCAGCGAGCAGGCGCCGGAAAGCTACCCGGACTCGAAATCATTGACGTACGCGCCACCCCCTTGCAGGACGGGCTGAGCTCCCCACTGATCAGCGCAATCAGTCGCACCCTCGCGGCAGGCCGGCAGATTATTCTTTTTCAGAACCGCCGCGGCTACTCCCCTACCCTCATGTGTTCTGATTGTGGCTGGATGGCCGAATGCACGCAATGCGACGTGCGGATGACCGTACATCGCAAACCCGTGCGCCTGCACTGCCATCATTGCGACCACCAATCTGCTTTCCCTTCTTGCTGCCCGGCATGCAAAAGTGGCCAGCTGGCACCCGTAGGGGCGGGTACCGAGCGCCTGGAGTACGCCTTGAGCCAACAATTTCCCGACACGACGGTGCATCGCATGGATCGAGACACCATTTCTTCAACAAAAAAACTGCATCAGTTTCTCGACGCAGTGAATCAGGGCACCCCCTGCATTATTATTGGCACACAAATGATTGCCAAAGGCCATGACTTCCGCAACGTAGCACTGGTGGGCATTGTGGACGCCGATGGCATGTTCTTCAGTGCCGACTTTCGCGCCATGGAGCGCGGTGCACAATTGCTACTTCAGGTCGCCGGCCGTGCAGGCCGAAGCGACAACCAGGGCAGAGTACTTATCCAAACCCGCCAACCCGAACATGAAATCTTCTCCGCCATCGCCCGGGGTGATTACAGCCATATCGCTCATCAGGAGCTCGACACGCGAGAGACCTGCGAACTTCCACCCTACACAAAAATGATCAGCATTCGTGCCGAGGCCCGCGCAATGGATGATGCCAGAGAGCGCCTCGAATCGCTCGCTACGCACATCGATCACGAGATTCAACAAGGTCTTTCATGCCAGGTAGCGGGCCCATTTGAAGCGCTCATTCATCGACGCAAAGGCACCTTTCGCTATTACCTGCACCTTTACTTTGACGACGGGCGCGAACGCCAGCGGGTGTGCGACTGGCTCAGCACCATTCTGAGCGGCCCCAAACGCGGCGGCGTGCGATTAAGCGTGGATATTGACCCGGCTGATTATCTATAAATGATGTCGTGAAGATTTCATTAGCACGTGTAATTATGGATAATACGCGGCTCTTTAAATCAGCCTGGAATTAGCCCCCGCACCCATGAAAGACAACCTTGTACAGTTACTTGAGCGCACCATTTCGGCATTGAAAGACCAACAGCTGCTGCCCCAGGATCTCAAGTACAACGTGAACGTCGAACCGAGCAAAGACAAGAGTCATGGCGACTTTGCAAGCAATATTGCTTTGGTATTGGCCAAACAGGCGGGCATGCCTCCACGCCAACTTGCCGAGCAACTGGTCGCAGGTATGGAAGCCTCACTGCCCGAGTTTGTAACCAAGATCGACATCGCAGGGCCCGGCTTCATCAACTTCTTCGTCAAGGCCGCCAGCAATTTCGCAGTCTTGGAACAGATTTTTGCCGAGGCCGACCAGTTTGGTCGCGCCAAGCAGAAACGCCCTGAACGCATTCAGGTTGAGTTTGTTTCGGCCAACCCGACCGGACCGCTGCACGTGGGCCACGGCCGCGGAGCCGCCTACGGCGCCAGCGTTGCCGATCTGCTGGCCGCGGCAGGTTATGAGGTCGAACGGGAATACTATGTGAATGACGCCGGTCGCCAGATGAACATCCTGGCCGCTAGCGTATGGCTGCGCTATCTCGAAACCTACATCGAGCCCCTGCCCTTTCCTGTCAACGGCTATCAGGGCGATTACATTCAGGATATTGCCCAACAACTCGCCAAGGAAGCTGGCGACAGGCTGGTACGCGAACGCAACGACATACTATCCGGCCTTCCTCAAGACGAAACCGAAGGTGGCGACAAAGAGCTGTACATCGACGCCTTGATCGCAAAAGCGCGCGCTTTACTGGGTAACGATTATGCTCTGGTCTTTAACGCCGGGCTAAACGCCATTGTTGAGGATATTCGCGACGATCTGGGCGAATTCGGCGTCCACTATCAACACTGGTTCTCCGAAGCATCGCTCAGTGACCGGATCGATGATGCCTTGCAGCGCCTGAGCGAAGCCGGACATCTTTACGAAGAAAAGGGTGCCCTGTGGTTCCGCTCCACCACCTTTGGCGACGATAAAGACCGCGTAGTGAAACGCGACAATGGCGAAACCACCTACTTCGCCTCGGATATTGCCTACCATCTCAACAAATTCGAGCGCGGCTTTGATCGTGTCATCAATGTATGGGGTGCCGACCACCATGGTTACATCACCCGGGTCAAAGCCGCTTTGCAGGCCTTGAATATTGATCCCGAGAGACTGGTCGTCAAGCTTGTGCAATTCGCCATTCTCTATCGCGGCGGTGAGCGTGTACAAATGTCCACCCGCAGCGGCTCTTTCGTGACGCTGCGAGAGCTCCGCGAAGAAGTCGGCAACGATGCCGCACGCTTCTTTTACGTTACCCGCAAAGCCGAACAGCATATGGATTTCGATCTGGATCTGGCGAAATCGGAAAGCAAGGACAATCCGGTGTATTACATTCAGTACGCGCACGCGCGCATCGCCAGCATGCTGCGCAAGTTAGAGGGAGAATCCATCAGCTGCGATACCTCGGCAGGACTCGCAGCACTCGCCAAACAAGGCGGCGAAAGCGAAGTCGAGCTCGCCAAACGACTGACCGAGTATCCGCAACAAATCGAAAATGCCGCACGCAACTTCGAACCGCACGTGCTCACCCATTATCTGCGCGACCTGGCGAGCGAATTTCACACCTATTACAACAGCCATAAAGTGCTGGTTGACGATCTCGAGCTGCGAAATGCCCGCGTCACCCTCAGCCTCGCGGTAAAACAAGTGATCGCCAATGGGTTACGCCTGCTGGGCGTTAGCGCACCAGACTCAATGTAATCGGACTATGACGCAGGACTTCGCTAAACCCTCTACCACCCGAAAACCCGCTGCGAAGCAGGGCAAATCCAAGGCGGCTGGCGGAAAAGCTGGCCGCAACAAGGCCCCGCAAAACAGCAACGGGCGCGGCAAACTTGTGGCGCTGTTATTCGCATTACTGTGCGGCTTTGCCTACGCGCTCTACCTGCTGCAACATGTCCCCCCCACCCAAAGCGTGGCTCAGCCCGCGGGGAAAAAGAACAAAGAACAGCCCGCCCCAGATTCGCCCACCGAGACACACAGTGAACGCCCGCAGCGCTTCAAGTTCTACGATTTACTGCCGGAGTCCACCGTGGAAACCCCCGATATCGATGCCTACCAGTTTAAAGAAAGAGGCGCCGAGGATGCGATCGCCTACGTGATTCAAACCGGCTCGTTCCGCAATGCCAGCGATGCCGAACGACAAAAAGCAATGATCGCCTTTCAGGGCCTCAAAGCCGATATCATCCGCGTAAAAAATGCCGAAGGTACTACCTGGCATCGCGTGACTACGGGACCCTTTGTCTCACGAAGCGAAATGAACAGCGCACTCGACAAACTGGTTGCCATTAACATTGAGCCGCTGGTCAAAAAAGTCAAACCTTGAAATTCCGGATCGGGCAGCCATATAAAGCAGCTTAATGCTTGGCGCCCACACACGGAGAAGTCCATGACCACCATATTATCTGTTCGCCGCGACGGCGAAGTCGCACTCGGCGGCGACGGCCAGGTTTCACTTGGCAATACCATCATGAAAGGCAATGCCAGAAAAGTACGGCGCCTCTATCACGGCAAAGTCATTGCCGGGTTTGCCGGCGGCACTGCCGATGCATTCACCCTGTTTGAGCGCTTCGAAGCACAGCTCGAAAAACATCAGGGGCATCTTGTGCGCGCGGCAGTAGAACTCGCCAAAGACTGGCGTACCGATCGCGCCTTGCGCCGACTCGAAGCCCTGCTTGCCGTTGCTGATAAAGACAGCTCTCTGATCATTACTGGCAACGGCGACGTCATTGAACCTGAAGACAGCCTGATAGCCATCGGCTCCGGAGGCCCTTTTGCCCAGGCAGCGGCACGCGCCATGCTCGACAACACGCAATTAGGGGCCCGCGACATTGTAGAAAAGGGCCTGAATATTGCCGCCGACATTTGCGTATTCACCAACCATAGCCGCACCATCGAAGAGTTGAACAACAAAGACTGACACTAGCGAAAACACAGGATCACCATGGCCAACATGACCCCACGCGAAATCGTACACGAACTGAACCAGCACATCATTGGTCAGGATGAAGCCAAACGAGCGGTAGCCATTGCCTTGCGCAACCGCTGGCGTCGCATGCAGTTGCCCGCAGAATTGCGGGATGAAATCTCGCCCAAGAATATCCTGATGATCGGGCCCACCGGCGTCGGCAAAACTGAAATCGCACGCCGACTGGCCAAACTGGCCGACGCCCCGTTTATTAAAGTCGAAGCGACGAAATTTACTGAAGTGGGATATGTTGGCCGCGACGTCGAATCCATTGTGCGAGACCTCGCAGAAATGGCCCTCAAAATGTTCCGAGAGAAAGAAATCGCCGCAGTAGGAACGCGTGCAGATGATGCCGCGGAGGATCGAATTCTCGATGCCTTGCTGCGACCCGCCCGCGGCGACTCACAAGCGGTTTCAGAACAGATGCAGGAAGAGTCTTCGACGCGTCAGATTTTCCGCAAGAAACTGCGTCAGGGAGAGCTGGACGATAAGGAGATTGATATCGAAGTCAGCGCCACACCGGTAGGTGTTGAAATTATGGCTCCACCGGGCATGGAGGAAATGAGCAACCAACTGCAGAACCTGTTTTCGAGCATGTCGGGGGATCGTCGCAAAACCAAAAAGATGCGCGTGGCCGATGCCTTGAAGAAACTGCGTGACGAAGAAGCCGCAAAGCTCATCAACGAAGACGAAATAAAAGCCCGAGCACTGCATGCGGTGGAACAGAACGGCATCGTATTTCTCGACGAACTCGACAAGGTGGCCAAACGCTCTGAAGGCTCTTCTGCCGATATCAGTCGCGAAGGCGTGCAACGGGACCTGTTACCACTGATCGAAGGTAGCACAGTCAACACCAAGCTCGGCTCCATTCGCACCGACCATATGCTCTTTATCGCGTCAGGCGCCTTCCACCTGGCCAAACCTTCCGATCTCATCCCTGAGCTTCAGGGGCGCCTACCCATTCGCGTCGAGCTGAAAGCGCTCACCACAGATGACTTCAAGCGCATTCTCACTGAACCCAGTGCCTCCCTGATTGATCAGTATGTGGCGCTGATGGAAACCGAGGAGCTACAGTTGCACTTTGACGATGACGCACTGGAAAAAATTGCGCATATCGCCTGGAAAGTGAACGAAAAGACCGAGAATATTGGTGCCCGACGCCTGCATACGGTGCTGGAACGCTTACTGGAGCAGATTTCCTTCGACGCCGGTGATGCACAGCGTGGCAAATTCATCGTCACGGCCGACTATGTTGAACAGCAACTCGAGGCATTGTCTGACGACGAAGACCTGAGCCAGTACATACTGTGACCGAACAGCCCGTTCCTCGTAAAATCAATCTCCGGCAGGCGAGCGCCTGCCTGGAACTGACATACAGTGATGCCACCTACAGGCTGGATGCAGAATTCCTGCGGGTACATTCGCCATCTGCGGAAGTGACCGGACATGGTCGCCCGGTGCTGCAGACCGGAAAACAGGACATACGCATTAATGCCATTGAAGCAGTCGGCAACTATGGCATTAAACTGGTGTTCAGCGATGGACACGACACAGGCATTTACACCTGGCCGCTGCTGCGCGATTACTGCCTGCGTCACGCCGAAATGTGGCAAGCGTACTTAGACAAACTGGCCCGCGCCGGGCTAAATCGAAAACCCTCGTAGCCATTACGCGAGGCAGCAAACTGCCTTGCCGACTTACATCCA
>JBFHUL010000024.1:0-40240 GCA_041590075.1 Oleiphilaceae bacterium | reverse complement strand
CGAACTGGTGCGCGAAGTAGCGCCTGATTTCGATGAGCGCACGGTAAGCCTCAATGCCAGTCGCAATGGTACATTTGTCTCCGTAAGATTAAGTATTCGCGCGACGGGCAAAGACCAGCTACGTCACCTGCATCAGACGCTTATGGCCAGTGGCCGCGTAAAAATGGTGCTTTGATTTTCCGAGATTGGAGGGTTGGCAGGCATGCACGCTTCAAGCGACGGCTCCACTGAAGGCAACGATAATTCGGCACCGCACACTCTCTGCGAGGATGGCGCAGAGAGTAGGGCTGCGCGGGAAACAGCTCTGCAAACCCTGTGCGTGAAAATGCTCGATGGTATGCAGGACTATGAGCCTATCTGGCGTGCCATGCAAACGTATACCGACAGCCGCCATGCGCATTCGCCCGATGAGCTCTGGTTACTTCAGCATAAACCGGTGTTTACGCAAGGTCAGGCAGGTAAGGCTGAACACTTAATCAGCACCGGCGACATTCCGGTCGTGCAGGTGGATCGCGGGGGGCAAGTGACCTATCACGGTCCGGGTCAGTTGGTAGTGTATTTTATGCTCGATATTGGCCGCTTGGGCATCGGGCCGCGCGAACTGGTTTCACGCATCGAAGCGGCGTTGGTTGAAACGCTGGCGCATTATGGTCTTAATGCACAAGCACGTCAGGACGCGCCGGGAGTGTATGTGGGCGACGACAAGATCGCTTCGCTGGGGCTGCGCATTCGCAAAGGGCGCTCGTTCCATGGGCTCAGTCTCAATGTGGATATGGATCTGGAGCCTTTTGAGCGGATTAATCCCTGCGGTTTTGCCGGTTTAAAAATGGTACAGTTGTCAGACTTGAGTGATGGTGCATCGCTTGAGCAGGTTGCGGGTCGTCTGGTAGCGGCCATTCAGCAGTTATTCGGCTACCAGGAACTTTTAATGGAGTACACCGATTCCCCATGAGTGCAGAATCCAATAGCGGCCAGGCGGCGGACAAAAAGCGTATTCCATCGGTCAAAACGGGCGAAAAGCTACGCGGTGCAGAAAAGGTTGCCCGTATTCCGGTAAAAGTGATCCCCACCGAGAAAATGCCCCGCAAGCCCGACTGGATTCGCGTTCGCGTGCCCGCGACACCCAAGATCGACGAAGTGAAACAGAAGTTACGCAAGCATGGCTTGCATACGGTCTGCGAGGAAGCTTCCTGTCCTAATTTGGGTGAGTGTTTTGGTGGGGGCACTGCGACGTTTATGATTATGGGGGATATTTGCACGCGGCGTTGCCCGTTTTGCGATGTGGCGCACGGCCGTCCCAAGCCTCTTAATCAGGATGAGCCGCGCGAATTGGCGGAGGCGATTGCCGACATGGGGCTAAGCTACGTGGTGATCACCTCGGTTGATCGCGATGATTTGCGTGACGGGGGGGCTCAGCACTTTGCCGACTGTATTCGCGAAACCCGCGAGCGTGCCAGCGACATACAAATCGAAGTGTTGGTGCCTGATTTCAGGGGCCGTATGGACGTGGCGCTGGATATTCTGCGCCATACACCGCCGGATGTATTCAACCATAATCTTGAAACGGTGCCATCACTGTACAAAAAAGTGCGTCCCGGTTCAGATTATCAGTGGTCGCTGGATTTGTTGCAGCGATATAAGTCGGCGGCGCCTGAGGCGATGACCAAGTCTGGCTTGATGCTTGGCATTGGCGAAACGCTCGAGGAAGTGGAGCAGGTGATGCGCGATTTGCGTGCGCACGATGTGGATATGCTCACCTTGGGACAGTATTTGCAGCCAAGCCGCGATCACTTGGCCGTAGAGCGCTTTGTGACCCCTGCAGAATTTGATGAGCTTGGGCGAATAGGTAAGGCGATGGGCTTCAAGCATGTGGCAAGTGGTCCCATGGTGCGCTCGTCCTACCATGCGGATAAGCAGGCAAAAGGAGAGTCGGTAGGATAGGATACATTCCATGCCTGCCAGAAGCTCATGGCCGACTCTTCACTCCCTCCTAAACACCCTCTCCGACATATCAAAACCGGCAGCTTCGAGCGCCGCCTGAGTCTCACCCGTGCCGGTTTGTTGGCGGGTACGCGCATGGCCGGCCACATGACGGCCAGTTTGTTTTCGTCTCGAGAAAAACGCGCTGAGCGGCGCAGTCGTGCGCTTTCTGAACAGGCGCGTTATCTGGTTGAAGAGCTGGGCAAGCTGAAGGGAAGTGTAGTGAAAATTGGTCAGGTGATGGCGCTTTATGGCGAGCATTTTCTGCCGGTTGAAGTCACCGAGGCGCTGCATACCCTTGAAGACAATACGATGGCGCTTGAGTGGCCCATTATCCGCGGTATTCTTTATGAGCAGTTGGGTGCATCGTGCATGGCGGAGCTGGAGATTGAAGAGGAGCCTATCGGTACGGCTTCCCTGGGGCAGGTGCATCGAGCCCGTATCAAGGATAATGATGAGCTGATTTGCTTGAAGGTGCAGTATCCCGGCGTGGCGCAGGCAGTGGACGCGGATTTGGATGCGGTGGCGCAGCTGCTTAAGTTGGCGCGACTGGTATCGATGGGGCCCGACTTCGATGATTGGCTCGAAGAAGTGCGCGTGATGATGCACCGCGAAGTCGACTACCGTCTCGAAGCGCGCACGACTGCCCATTTCGCACATATGCTTGCAGACGATCCGCGCTATGTTGTGCCCAATGTGTACGAGCGCTATTCCGCGGCGCAGGTTATTGCGACGCGCTATGAGCCCGGGGAGCACCTGTCGAGCAAGCGCGTGGCAGCACTTTCTCAGCAACGGCGCAATCACTTGGCGCAATCGGCGCTGGAGTTATTCTTCAATGAGCTGTTTGTTTGGCACGAAATCCAGACCGATCCCAACTTTGGCAATTATCGTATTCGTATTGATGACGATGGGGAGCAGGATCAGATCGTATTGCTGGATTTTGGTGCTGTACAGAAGTATCCGGCATCCTTCATTGAACCAGTTTGCCGGATGATTTCAGCGGCTTACCGGAACGATCTTCAGGGTGTCATTGATGGCGGTGTCGCTTTGCATTTCATGCAGCAGGATTGGCCTGAGCATGTATTGCGGGAATTTGGTGAGGTGTGTATCGCCGTGCTTGAGCCGCTTGCCCAGGATCAGCCGGATGCCGGCCCGAAAGCATTTAACGCGCAGGGGCAGTACTGCTGGCGGGCAAGCGATTTGCCTTCCCGTATTGCCAAGCGTGCTGCGAAATCGGCGATCAGTCGGTATTTTAAGATCCCGCCCAAAGAGTTTGTTTTTCTTAATCGCAAGCTGGTTGGCGTGTATACCTTTATTTCGGTGCTGGATGGCCAGTTCAATGGCCGTGATTTGTTGGCGAAATACGTCGCAGGCTTCGAAAACAGCAGCGCGTAAACCGGCCGCCATATTTCTTCGCAAAGCCGTGGCAAATACTTTAAAATGCTCGCCTTTGGCGTTTCAGCCGGGCCCGACGGGTCCGCCATGCCAGTCCCGATGCCCGGTTTTCCAGTTGAGTGTTTATAGCCTGTGAGTAGTCTCAAACATATACGCAATTTTTCCATTATCGCCCATATTGATCACGGCAAATCGACTCTGGCCGATCGCTTTATTCAGGTATGTGGCGGTCTCACCGAGCGCGAAATGGCCGAGCAAGTGCTGGACTCCATGGATATAGAACGTGAGCGCGGCATCACGATCAAGGCCCAGAGCGTTACCCTCAATTACACCGCTCAGGACGGCGAAACTTACCAGCTCAATTTCATTGATACACCGGGGCACGTCGATTTCTCCTATGAAGTGTCACGCTCTTTGGCTGCCTGTGAAGGTGCTCTGTTAGTCGTTGATGCCGGGCAGGGTGTGGAGGCGCAGTCGGTGGCCAACTGCTATACCGCCATCGAAATGGGGCTCGAGGTATTGCCGGTTCTGAACAAGATGGATCTGCCGCAAGCGGAGCCGGAGCGCGTTAAGCAGGAAATCGAAGACATCATTGGTATCGATGCCACCGATGCCGTGCCGTGCAGTGCAAAAAGCGGCATGGGTGTGAATGATGTGCTGGAAGCTCTGATAAAAATTATTCCATCGCCGGAAGGCGATACCGAAGGCGCGTTGCAGGCTCTGATTATCGACTCCTGGTTTGATAACTATCTGGGTGTGGTCTCTCTCGTACGTGTGATGCACGGCACCTTGCGCAAGGGGGATAGGGTGTTCATTAAGTCCACAGGTAAAATCGAGCAGGTCGATTCGGTGGGCGTGTTTACACCCAAGCGCAGCGAAACAGGTATTCTCCGCGCCGGTGAAGTGGGTTTCGTCGTAGCCGGAATCAAAGATATTCATGGTGCGCCGGTCGGCGATACCATCACTCACGCCAAGACTCAGGATGTGGCGCAGTTGCCGGGTTTTAAAAAGGTACAACCGCAGGTGTATGCGGCCTTGTTTCCCGTGAGTTCCGACGATTACGAAACCTTCCGTGAAGCGCTGGAAAAACTCACGCTGAATGATGCCTCCTTGCACTACGAACCAGAAACCTCGGATGCCTTGGGCTTCGGTTTTCGCTGTGGTTTCCTGGGCATGCTGCACATGGAAATCATTCAGGAGCGCCTGGAGCGAGAATACGATCTTGATCTGCTCACTACGGCTCCCACGGTGGTCTACGAAGTGGAATTGCGCAACGGCGAAGTCGTGATGGTCGACAACCCCTCACGCCTGCCCGATCCCGGCAGTATCGAAGAAATGCGTGAGCCCATTGTTGAGGCCAATATACTGGTGCCACAGGACTACTTGGGTAACGTGATTTCCTTGTGCGTCGAGAAGCGTGGCGTGCAGAAAGATATGCAGTTTGTAGGCGGTCAGGTGCAGCTTAAATATGACCTGCCCATGGCCGAGGTGGTGCTGGACTTTTTTGATCGTATCAAGTCGGTGAGTCGGGGCTTTGCATCACTGGATTATCAGTTTGTGCGTTTCGAAGCGGCCAAACTGGTGAAACTTGATGTCATGATAAACGGCGACAAGGTGGACGCGCTGGCCTTGATCATTCACAAGGATCACGCCCACAGCAAGGGCCGCCTGTTGACCGAAAAAATGAAAGAGCTGATTCCCCGGCAGATGTTCGATGTGGCGATACAGGCGGCTATTGGTGGCCAGATTGTTGCGCGTCAGACCGTAAAGGCCCTGCGTAAGAACGTGACCGCAAAATGTTATGGCGGTGATGTAAGCCGTAAGAAGAAGTTGCTGCAAAAGCAGAAAGAAGGCAAAAAGCGAATGAAACAGGTAGGCAGTGTTGAAATTCCGCAAGAGGCATTTCTGGCTGTTTTGAAGGTAGATAAATAAAATCGCGTGGCCCTGCGAGTGGTTACTGTGAGAGTGTTTCGAGGAAAAAATGGATATTGACTTTCCACTGGTGCTGGTGATCAGCACTTTTGTAACCGGCGCGATCTGGCTCGCCGATGCTTTGTTCTGGAAAAAGCATCGTCTGGCTACTGCAGAACAGTCACCCAATACCGATGAAAGCGAACTCAGCGACCCGTGGATCGTGGACACGAGCCGTTCGTTTTTCCCCGTATTGGCCATTGTGCTGGTGTTGCGGTCGTTCCTGATCGAACCCTTTCAGATTCCATCCGGTTCCATGTTGCCGACGCTGGAGGTGGGTGATTTCATATTGGTCAATAAATTCAGTTATGGTCTGCGTTTGCCTGTTGCGGGTACTAAAGTGATCGAAATTGATGACCCGAAAACCGGTGACATCATCGTGTTCAAATATCCGGTAGACGGCAAAACCAATTACATCAAGCGAGTTGTTGGTGTACCCGGCGATACCATTGAATATCGAGATAAAGTACTCAAGATTAACGGAGAAGCGGTGCCCGAGAAATTCCTGGCACATTTGCCGCCACGCAAGCTGTTCGAGGAACAACTGGGCAGCGTCACCCATCGTATCTACGAATACCCGCAAGAACAGAATGCGCGCGCAGAAGGCGAGTGGATCGTGCCGGAAGGCAGCTATTTTGTCATGGGCGACAATCGCGATAACAGCAAAGACAGCCGCTTCTGGGGATTCGTGCCCGATGAACTCGTGGTCGGCAAAGCCTTCGCGATCTGGATGCAATGGAAGTCACTCACCTCTCTGCCCAGCTTCTCGCGGGTAGGGGGCATTGAGTAATTCTAGTAGCACGTCTAGTCTTAACGTTATAGCAAACAGCACAGGACGTTTTCATGCCAAAGCGAAGCATTCATCTTGCCCGTCAACAACGTGGCGTTTCAGCATTGTTTATGCTGATTTTTCTGGCCATGGCTGCCGCGATCCTCACGGTTGCCTTCAAGTTGTATCCCGCGTATTACGAACACTGGCAGATTGAGGGCGTGGTTGAATCTTTTGAAAACGAAGAGGGGCTCGAAAATCTGAGTCTTCGGGAAATTGAACGCCGCTTTGGTGCGCGCCTGCAAACCAATAACGTGCGCAATTTCAAAATGGATGAAAATGTGGTGTTCGACCTGACAGAGGATTTTCTCGCCATCGACGTCAATTATGAGGTGAGGGTGCCGGTATATCGTAACATCGATGCGATCATGACCTTCCAGAAGTCTTTTGAAAAGCGCCTTTAATGGGCGCGTGCAGTATTGCTATCAGTCACTAACAGGAACACGCATTGCCCGACAGAACTCCCAGCCGTCTTGAGCGTCGCTTAGGTTATACTTTCAACGATCCCACGCTCAAGGATCTTGCTCTGACGCACCGCAGTTATAAAGGTGCCAACAACGAACGTCTCGAATTTCTGGGCGATGCCATTCTCAGCTTCATTATCGCCGAACATCTGTTTCATAAGTTTCCGATGGCCAAGGAAGGACAGCTCAGTCGCTTGCGGGCGCTGCTGGTAAAAGGTGTGACGCTGGCTAAGTTTGGTAAGGAGTTTGAACTGGGTGATCACTTGAATCTGGGCGCCGGCGAGCTTAAAAGTGGCGGTTTTCGTCGGGACTCCATTTTGGCGGATGCTGTAGAATCACTCATCGGAGCGATCTATCTGGACAGCGATCATGAGACGTGTCGCCGTGTGGTGTTGCATTGGTATCGGGAGCGTTTGGACAAGCTTTCCCTCAGCGACACGGAAAAAGATCCCAAAACACGATTGCAGGAGTATCTGCAGTCGCTGAAGAAGCCCTTACCTCGCTATGAGGTGCTTGATGTGTCGGGTGAGGCACACAATCAGACCTTTTCTGTGCAGTGTGAAATTGAATCCCTCGAACTACAAACTCGGGGCGAGGGAGGCAGTCGTCGCTATGCTGAGCAGCAGGCCGCCAAGAAAGCCCTGGAATTGCTCGGAGAGAAGTAGATATGACAGAGCAAGAAATTACCCAGCCCCTGCAAGATGGCGCAAAGCGCTGTGGCTTCGTGGCCATTGTGGGGCGCCCGAATGTAGGCAAGTCCACGTTACTGAATCGCATACTCGGTCAGAAGGTGAGTATTACCTCTCGGCGCCCTCAAACCACGCGTCACCAGATTCTGGGTATTAAAACAGAAGGTGATACGCAGGTAGTCTATGTTGATACGCCAGGCCTGCATTTAAAAGAGCACAAGGCAATCAACCGTTACATGAACAAGGCCGCATCCAGCTCTCTTCAGGATGTGGATGTGGTGATTTTTCTGGTGGATCGCACCCGTTGGACAGACGAAGATGAGATGGTGCTGGGCAAGGTGATGGCCGCCAAAGCCCCAGTGATACTGGCGATCAATAAGGTGGATCGTAGTAATGATAAAGCCCAGCTCCTGCCCCATCTGGAGTCTTTGTCGGCCAAGCATGATTTCGCTGCATTAATGCCCATCTCGGCCAAGCAGGGGCACAACGTTCCGGAATTGGAGCGCGCCATCGCTGCCCTGCTGCCCCAGAGCATGCATTTTTACCCTGAAGATCAGGTCACTGATCGCAGTCAGCGTTTTCTCGCTGCGGAGTTGGTACGCGAAAAAATAATGCGACAGCTGGGTGAGGAGTTGCCCTATTCGGTTACCGTCGAGATCGAAGAGTTCAAGCACGATGGGAAGGTTTTGCATATCAGCGCGCTGATCCTGGTTGAGCGTTCCGGGCAAAAGAAAATCGTGATCGGTGAAAAAGGCGAGCAGATAAAAATAATCGGTCGGGATGCGCGCAAGGACATGGAAAAACTCTTCGATTCCAAAGTGATGTTAAACCTTTGGGTAAAAGTGAAGAGCGGCTGGTCCGACGATGAGCGGGCCCTACGCAGCCTGGGCTATCGCGACGACTAAAGCGTGCCCATGGATATTGCGCTGCAACCTGCTTATATCCTGCATCGGCGAAACTACCGAGAGAACAGTTTGTTGCTGGATGTGTTTATGCTGGAGGCAGGGCGCGTAGCCTGCATTGCGCGGGGCGCACTTAACAGCAGGCATGGTCGCAGCGCCTTGCTGCAGCCCTTTCAGCCCTTGCAGCTAAGTTGCTCGGGCAAAGGAACATTGCTCACTGTCAAAGATCTGGAAGCGGCTTCGGCGGCGATTCCGCTGCAGGGCAAGGCGCTTTTCTGCGCCTATTACATTAACGAGCTCGTGCTGTATCTTCTTCCTGAGCGAGAATCGCTGGCCCCGGTTTTTGCCTATTATGTACACGCGCTTACCGGTTTGCAGGAGGGCGCCCTGGAGTTCACGTTGCGGCGCTTTGAGATCCAGCTACTGACTGAAATGGGTTTGGCCCCCGACTTCCTGCGCGACGATCAGGGCCGCGATATCACGGCAGAGCATGCCTATCTGCATTCAACGGATGGCCAGTTTGTTTTGGCGGACAAAAACAGTGTTACCTATAGTGATACACAGTTTACCGGTGAAACGCTGCAATTTTTGGCGCAGACAGATGATGCCCGCTATCGGCGTGCGTTCGATGACCAACCTGTACTGCGGCGTGAAGCGAAAAATCTGATGCGTCGCCTGCTGGATCAGGCCTTACACGGTAGGCGGTTAAACAGTCGTACATTTTTCGAAAAGGCGATGCCCTCGGCGAAACACGTGAACAAAAAGGAAAACGATGATGGTTAAACGAGTGTTACTGGGTGTGAACGTTGATCATGTAGCCACCTTGAGGCAGGCACGAGGCACCTCTTATCCCGATCCGGTCTACGCTGCATTGCTGGCTGAAGAGGCGGGCGCCGATGGCATCACTATTCATCCCCGTGAGGATCGCCGTCATATTCAGGACCGCGATGTACGCATTCTGCGTGATACCTTACAGACACGCATGAATCTTGAAATGGCGGTCACCGATGCCATGCAGGATTTCGCGTTGGAAATCATGCCCCAGCACTGCTGTTTGGTACCGGAAAAAAGAGAGGAGCTGACCACAGAAGGCGGGTTGGATGTGGCGGGTCAGGAAGGCCGTGTCATGGATGCCTGTCAGCGCTTGGGCGAGGCAGGTATCGAAGTGTCGCTGTTTATCGATCCCGACCCCGAGCAAATCGATGCGGCGGTACGTTGTGGTGCGCCGGCGATCGAGCTGCATACCGGGCACTATGCGGAAGCAAAAGATCCTCGAGCACAAAAGCAGGCGCTGGCGCAAATCCAGCATGGTGTGGAGCATGCGCTTCGACACGACCTTATCGTAAATGCCGGCCATGGCTTGCACTATCACAACACGCATGCCATCGCTGCCTTGCCGGGTATCAATGAACTGAATATCGGGCACAGTATTGTTGCGCGGGCCTTGTTTGTAGGGTTCAAGCAGGCGGTGCAGGAAATGCGCGCAATACTGGATCAGTCCATTAGCAATGAGTAAGCAGGAGCCAATAGTCGTGGAACGCTTGGAGGAATCCTTATGTTAGTGAAAGGTGTGGGTACCGACCTAGTCGAGGTGGCCCGTATTCGGCGCTCCTTGGAAGAGCGTGGCGACGGTCTGGCGCAGCGTATACTCAGTGCGCGTGAATTTGAGGAGTTCTCAGCATCGAGTCGTCAGGCGGACTTTCTGGCCAAACGTTTTGCCGCCAAAGAGGCGGTGTCTAAAGCGCTTGGAACGGGCTTTGCCCACGGGATCGTCTGGCAGGATATCGAACTTGATCATCATGAAACGGGTCAACCGTTCGTCATTCTGCACAATCGCGCAAAAGAGCGTCTGGGCGAGCTGGGGGCGGAAGGGATTTACGTCAGCTTGTCGGACGAAGCCGGATTGGTCTCGGCATTTGCAGTAATGGGTTAATCCTGCCGCGGCGCATCAGGCGCTTTGAATACGTGCAAAGCGCCTGAGTCACTCTCCTGCCTTAGGCTTAAAACTTAAGCCGTAAGCCCAAAAACATGCCGCTTTCGAAAGTGCGGTGTCCGGCTGCTTCTAACCCGGCTCTCAAATAACGGTAGCCCGCGGTTATATCTGCGCTCTGAATCAAACGGTAATTGGCCTGAAGATGCGCACGGGTCATGGCATCGGCATCACCGAATGCGAGCACATCCGGAGCGAAGTGTAAGGCCGTCTCAAGCGACAGGCCGGGGGCTTCGGGAATATTGATGTTGATGCGGCCACCCAGAGCAATGGCTGAGGCCTTGAACGCGTCCTCCTTCATGTAGCTGGCGATCATGCCTAAATGCACATTGGAGGGCAGGTTGCCCAAGGCCGTGCGCCCCTGCGCATGCAGATCGAGGTCGAGAATATTGATGGCTTCTTCTTCATCTTTGTAGAAATATCCGCCGCCGAACAGCAGTTCCTCGCTCATATTGCTCACAGCTAGATTGGCTTGAATCGCATCGTCACTGACGCGCAGGTCAAACTGGTCGGCAAGCGCAATGCTGCTGAACAGGCTGCTCAGGAGAATAAAAACAAAGGCGGTCTTTCGATAAGACGCGTGATACATACAGAACTTACCTCGTTACAGGGTTTGCAGCGCTTGCTCACATTCTCGTTTCAAGCGCCAGATTAAACACGATGTCGGGAGTTACCCGTGGGCGTAAGTCTTCGATCAGACTTAACTCCAGTTTGGTATTTTCGCCGACATTATGCGTGCTCGCGAGACTAATTTGAACGGGCATCCAGCCAAGTTCCCGAATTCTTGTATGAAACAGCGGGCTGTGACTGTCGAGTTGAACTTTCAATTGCCAGGAAGACAATGCTTGCCAGCCCATGCCCCCCCTTAATGTAACCGCCCAGCTATGCTCATGCAGCGAGGCAAGTTCTTCAGGGTGGTCGACCCAGGAAATGCCTGCGCCATACCAAAGTGCCACCGCCTGATTGTGGAGCCAGCCACGGTTTGTCAGCCAGTTTGGGTTCTGGCCCAACCATGCCAGGCCCAGATCAATACCTTCGTTGCCGGTTTGGTGTGCCATGTCACCTAACGGGAGACCGATGTGAAACTGCAATTGCTGAGAGCGCGCAGGGCGCCAAGCCAGTTCCACCAGCATGTCGCCTATGTCGCCGGTGGCTGAGTCGAGTTCCAGAATCTGCCCCTGCGAATTTTCAAGACGCCACAGCAGACGGTCGTGGAAACTGTCGGTGCGGCCATTCTGTGGCAGTTGCAGTACATCATGAAAATGATAGATGAAGCGGTCGAACACGCCCCGCCCATGTCCTCGCAGGGATGCGCTGACTTTTGCGCGCCACGCTTTGTTCAGTTGGTAGGCGGCGCTAATGGTTGTGATCCAGGTTTCACCGTCTAGGAAGAGTTCCTCACCCTCACGATCGCCGCTCAGGCTGAGATAGTTGGCCACTTCCAGCTGCACGCCGAGCGCCATGCTGTTGGTGGAATCGAAGTGTGTGTAAGTGGGCGTCGCCAATTCGTAGAGCTGCATGATGGGGCTGCGGTTACGAGCCTCAACAGTTTCGGCCACAAAAGTCCGGGACTCGTTCGCCCAGAGACTGGGAGCACCCAACAGCAGATGAAGGATGCAGATATGTTTAAGGCGCTTCATAGAGTGAATAATATGGCTGTTTTAGGCCGGGTAAAATGGAGCGCTAAGCCTAGCATTGATCTTCCCACTTGTGACCCACCCTGCGGCAATGATTTTGCGGAGCGCAGGCGCCTAGTGCCAGCAATGGGTAATTCTGATACCTTGTGCTGCGACAGGGACGGCATCCGGGAAGGTCGCATTGAACTTGAAATTGTTTTTTAAAAATCTGGGCAGAGCGCGATTGCTCAAACGCGTCTGTTTCTACAGTTTTGTGTTTGGCTGTTCGCTTGCGGCCATTATCGCCACGGTGGATGCCGGTACCGACTACTTTGAGGCGCGCGAGGCGCTGCGCGCCTGTTTTGAGCAGAAAACAGAGTCAGCGATTAATACTTTGGGCCGGGCGGTCAGTCAGAGCGATGTGGATGGGGCGCGTGCGCAGCTGAACGCGATATCGCTTGCATGTTTGGATGCGCAGTCGGCGCAGGATACTGTGTTGTGGGAAATAGTGACTCAGGATGGCCAGTGGTTGCGGCAGGGTAAAACCCTCGTTAAGGGGCCTGAGCTCTCTTTGTCTTTCCCCCTCAGCTACTGGGATGAAGCACGGCAGATGAACGTGTTCTGGTTGGGCGATCTCTCTCTCACCTTGCGCTTGAACCCGCTTTATCAGCATTACAGTTGGCAGGCGCTCACTTATTTTCTGCAACAGACGTTGGTCTTGGGTTTGAGTGCGCTGGCAGGGCTTCTGTTGGGATACCAGTTGTTTATCCGTCGCGCTCGAGAGTTTATGACTCGCGTACGCACGCACGATGTGAATGAAGCGATGCGCCATATGGTGCGGAACGAGCAGAGTGAGGTTGCGCAACTGTGGAAGGTTATCCTGGATTTGCGTGATGAGCTCGAAGAGCGTTACCAGGTGGCGCAAGGGCGTGTAGAAAAGCTCACGGAAGAACGCGACAAGGCAGTGAAGGACAGTGAGGCCAAAAGCCAGTTTCTGGCCAAATTGAGTCATGAGCTGCGCACACCGATGAACGGTTTATTGGGGTTTTCTGCCTTGCTGCTGGAGTCCAAGCTCGACAACGAGCAGCGGGAGTATGCCCAGACCATCCAGATCTCGCTTGAGTCACTCCTGCACGTTATCAACGATGTGCTCGATTTATCGCGCATTGAAAGTGGTGATTTGAATGTCACCAGTATTCCTTTCAGTCTACGCAGCGTTGTGTCGGGTGTGAGCAGTTTGCTGAAGAACAGGGCTGAAGCCAAGGGCATTCATTTTGACAGCCGTATCAGCCCCGATATTCCGCAGATGCTGCACGGCGACCCGGTGCGTATTCGTCAGATTCTGATGAACCTGGTATCCAACGCCATTCAGCATACCGCTCAGGGTCATGTGATTATTAATGTTGAACAGGTAAGGGTGAGCGATGGCGAAGCGACGGTGCGCATCTCCATTGAAGATACGGGACTGGATCCGGCCCTGCGCAGCAGGTCCGGCGATGACTTGGCGGCGCTGGGTGTTTCACCGTTTTCCGCGGAGCTGAGAGAGCGCCGCAGTGTTGGGTTGGATGTCTGCTATCAATTGGCGGAACTGATGCATGCCACCATCAAGCACGAGTCCAGCCCTGAAAAAGGTACCACCTTCTGGATGGAGATTACCCTGCCGATTGTCAAACAGGGCGGACCGGCAAGTCTGATTAATCATGCCTTGACGGCAGATCTGAATGTCCTGGTTGTCGACTCCTACGAGGTGAGCCGGAAAATCACTCTGGAGCTTCTACAGGAGTGGGGCGTTAGGTTTCAGGCGGTCGCCAGCGCGTATCAGGCATTGGAGCTGATCAGGCGCAATGAGATGGAAGCTGGTGGTTTTAATATGATTCTCTGTGATGATCTGATGCAGGATCTGGCGGGTATTGAGGCCTGTCGACGTTTTCGTCAGATCTGTCCGCGTGAGATGGGTATTGTTGTGCTGTGCTCCAATCCACAGCTGGGTGATGCTGAGGGTTTCTTCTTTGCCGGTGCCAATGGATTCTTGAGTAAGCAGCAGCGCGATCCCTATCTGCGGGACGTGATGTGTCAGGTGTTTGCTGAACGCGATGGGCGCGACGGGCAATTCAAGCGATTGGTCACGCGCTATACCATCAGCGATGAAAGTGGCCAATATGACGAAACCAGTGCCGAACCGGATGGCCCGACAGGCCGTGTGCTGGTTGTGGAAGATAATATTGTGAATCAGCAACTTGCCACGCGCCTGTTGGAAAAAAAGGGCTTCCGTGTGGACGTCGCGGCCAATGGCTTTGAGGCCATCGAGCTGTTTAAGGCGCACGATTACCACTTGGTGTTCATGGATTGTCTCATGCCGGATCTGGATGGCTATGAAACGACGCAGATCGTGCGGGAGATCGAAAAATCGCGCAAGATAGAGAAACGCACGCCCATCATTGCACTCACGGCTCACGCCATTGAGGGTGAGGCGGAACGCTGCTTTCAGGTAGGGATGGACGAGTTTATTACCAAGCCCTTTAAATTGACGCAGCTGGAAATGGTTTTGGACCGTTATATCCAGTAGAATGGCGCCAATTCCACGATCTAATAATAAGCTGTGAGCCCGCTTTGATGAGAGCCTACATCCGCCACCCTGCAGATGTTCCGATCGAATTCGCCCCACTCAGTGAGCAAGACGGTGAACGTAGTCAGGCACAGGATATCAGTCTTGGTGGTCTGAGTTTCAGTTCCAGTCAGCGACTGCGTGTGGGGTCTCTGGTGAAAATCTGCATTCCCATTGTAGAGCCGCCCTTCGAAGCTGAAGCGCGCGTGATTTGGTGCTTGTCGCGGCCCGATCGCTATGAGGCGGGCATCGAATTCACTTCGTCCCAGGATGCCTTCACTGCGCGCATGGTGGAGCAGATTTGCCATATCGAACATTATCGCATGTGGGTGAAAGAAGTAGAGGGGCGTGATCTGGATAGCGAGCATGCCGCCGCGGAATGGATTGCCAAATACGCGCAGGATTTCCCCAATATCACCGAATGACCTACAGTGGGCGGCGGGCTTTGTTGCGGCAGCTCAATACCAGGGCCCAGAACTCTGAAAAGTCGTTCACGACCACATCCGGCCGGTAGGGGAAGCGCTCGTTTCCAGGGAATATCTTGTTGAGCCACGGTAGGTCCCACAAGGCGCCATTGAAAAACACGCTGGTGATGCCCGCAGTTTTTGCCGCAATCACGTCGGTTGTACTGTCTCCCACATACCAAATCTGCGCACCGACCTGCTCCCCAAGGTTTTTGGCTGCGAGATAAACCTGATCCGGGTGTGGTTTACGTTGTGGTGTGTCATCACCACAGACCTCCGTAACGAAAAGATCTGCCCAACCCGTACCGTCGATGGTATTCAGCTCATGCGCAAAAAACTCCCGATCACGGTTGGTAATCACGCCAAGCGTCAGGCCCAGGCCGCGAAGTCCTTGGAGCACATGTCTCACCTTGGGTTCAAAGGGCAGGGCGGTACCATAATAGTTGCGGTAATGCTTGGTGAAGCCGGCGTGCGCGATTTGTTTGGCCTCCTCGTTATCGCCAAACAACACCTCGAAGATGTCGGTGCGGGATATCTTGCGATCCAGCTTGATCTTGGGGTGCAAGCTCAGGTTTGTGCGCACGTATTCCACCAACTTTTCGTCTTCCGGGTTCTTACAGGTGGCGGTGTCCACCAGTAGCTGCAATAAGCCCATTTCTCGTAATTCCTTGAGCATGTCGTCGACTGCGTGGTACATGGCATCGAGTGTGTCAACGAGGGTGGCGTGCCAGTCAAATAGAATTATCTCGGGAGGTGTCAATTGCGCGAGTGCCGGATGCCAGTCGGGTTCCTGTCGGGGGGGAGGTGGCGTAGGGGGCGCCAGGCGCGGGGGGCGAGGTGATGTGTGTTCAGGCAGTAAATCGATGAGCGTGTCAAAACTGTTCACGATAACTTGCGGGGCGTATTCACTCCTGCCGAACATCTCATCAAACCAAGCATTATCCCAGAGGGCGCCGTTATAAAAAACGCGCGTCACGCCCGCTCGCTGGGCGGTACACATATCTGTGACGCTGTCTCCTACATACCAGAGCTGCTGCAAATCTGTTATCTGAAACTGTTCTGCAATGTGCAGCAAGCCATCGGGTGCAGGCTTGTATTTGGGAGCTTCATTGCCGCACAGGGTAATATCGAACAAACCTTCCCAGCGGCCTTCATCCACGCGTTTCAATTCTTCTGCCAAAAACTCGCGATGACGATTGGTCAATACACCCAGCTGAATACCGCGCTGTTTCAGATAGCTAAGATAGTTGTACATGCCTTCCTGAAACGGAGTGATTTTGCCAAAGTGGGCACGGTATGCCTCATTATAGGCATGGTGCGCAATGTCCAGCGCCGCGGTATTGTCGCGAAATAGCACTTCGAAAATATCTGTGCGCGACACGCGTCGTTCTGCGAGTACGCGCGGGTGCAGGTGTCGGAAAATGCGAATATAGCGAATCAGTTTTTCGTCGCTGGCAGTGCGGGCTTCGTACTCCGGGCAGATGTGTTCGATCAGGTCGAGGTCTTCGAGCTGGGGCAGCATGTCTTCGATGGCCGCATACATGGCATCATGGGTGTTGACCAGTGTGCCGTGCCAGTCAAACAGCATGAGAGTTGGCGGTGTCAGATTGGTATCCGTCATACGGCTCCTCAACAGGTATTCAGAGAGCTAAGTATAGCGTTTCAATTTATGGTGTAGTGGTGTAAACCAAACAGGTGACAGTGTAAGATAGCGGGTCCAACGCAGGGCACAGTGTATTCATGAGTTATCAGGTATTGGCGCGCAAATGGCGCCCGCAAAATTTTCGGCAAATGGTGGGGCAGGAGCATGTTCTGCAGGCGCTCATACATGCACTCGAAAGCCAGCGTCTGCATCATGCGTATTTGTTCACCGGCACCCGCGGTGTGGGCAAGACTACAATCGGGCGCATTCTCGCCAAATGTCTGAGTTGTGAAGGTGGCGTAAGTCCAGAACCCTGTGGCCGTTGCGGCGCATGTCAGTCCATCGCGCAGGGGCGCTATGTTGACCTCATCGAGATCGACGCAGCCTCGCGTACCAAGGTGGAAGATATGCGAGAGCTGCTGGACAACGTACAGTACGCGCCCTCGCAAGGGCAGTATAAAATCTACCTGATCGACGAAGTGCATATGCTTTCGCAGTCGAGCTTTAATGCGCTGTTGAAAACACTTGAAGAACCTCCCGAACACGTTAAATTTCTGTTCGCGACTACCGATCCACAAAAGCTTCCGGTCACCATTCTTTCCCGCTGCCTGCAGTTCAATCTGAAAAACATGTCACCCGAGCGCATCGTGCAGCATCTTAGCTTTGTGCTGGCCGAAGAACAGATTGGTTTTGAAGAGCCGGCACTTTGGGCCTTGGCAAGAGCGGCGGATGGTAGTATGCGTGACGCACTCAGTCTGACCGACCAAGCCATTGCATACGGCAACCAGCAACTGACCGAACAGGGCGTGAGCGCCATGCTGGGAACGGTAGACCAGAAGCAGATCTACCGGATCGTGGAAGCACTGGTGCATCGGGATGCGGCGCGTATGCTCGAAGAGGTATCTCAACTGGCAGAGTTCTCCCCGGATTATCGTGAAGTGTTGGCATCGTTGGTCGCGCTCCTGCACCGCATTGCGATCGAGCAGGCGGTTCCTGGTGCCACAGACAATGCCATGGGGGATCAGGAATACGTGCGTCAGTATGCCGGCCAGCTAAGTGCCGAAGATGTACAGTTGTATTATCAGATAGCGCTCACCAGTCGGCAGGATCTCAGCATCACACCCGATCCGCGTTCCGGATTCGAAATGGCGCTTTTGCGGATGCTGGCGTTTCAATTGCAGGCGCCGGAGGAGCAGGTTGCTCTTGGCCCTGCCGGAAACTCAGTGCCCGATGAGAGCCCGAGCAAGGCTGGGCAAGGCGAAACGAACCCGGCGCCTGTGGTACAAGAGCCTGCCCTTCCGGAGTCCGACGCTTCCTTGCCCTCACAGGGCGAGCGGGCAGCTAGTGAGGCGCATGGTGAATATCCGCTTGAAACAAGCGCGCCGGTTGCGATGGACTTGTCGCCCCCGGATTATCGGGCACCACCTGTTGAGGCCTATGAGGATGCCAGCTCTGGCATGATCGAAGAGGCAGAGTTCGAGCAGCCTGACATCAAAAAAAAAACCGATTTAGTTGAGGCAGAGCCGGCCCTGCCGTCGTCAGGCACCGCGCAACATATGCCGCTAACGGACTCGAATGCGCCTCAAGTCGCTGATTCGGGGGCTGCGAAGGCCGGAGGAGAGCCTGATAAAGCGGAGAGCGGTGAATCGGCTGCTGTCGATCCAAACAGCTGGCCCATCAGGGCGGCTCAGGTGCCCGTATCCGGGATGACGCAGAATCTGCTTCTGAATATGGCGCTAGTCCAAGACAATCAAACCCTGCGCCTGTTCGTTGATCCCGGTCACTACCGTTTGCTGAATGACAATCATCGCAAGCGCATACAAGAAGCCTTGTGTGGGTGTTTTATGCCGCAGGAGAAAGCGGCGGAGCCCTTGCAGGTTGAGTTTATTGAGGGCTTGCAGCCGGGTCAGGAAACGCCAATGATGTGGCGCGAGCGGCGGCGCGCCGAGATGCAAACTCAGGCCCGGGCGCTTATCCAGAGTGACGACAACGTGCGTCAGTTGATCGAAATATTTGATGCGCACGTAATTGAAGAGAGTATTGAAGCCTTGGGTGCGTTGCACTAGTGCAATCGTGAAACCGGGCACTGAAAAGTCTCAAGACTTGAGGAGCAGAATATGTTTGGTGGCAACATGGGGGACCTGATGAAGCAGGCCCAGAAAATGCAGGAGCAGCTGCAGAAACAGCAGGAAGAGCTGGCAAATGCGGAGGTGACCGGCGAAGCGGGTGCCGGCATGGTCAAGGTCGTGATGACAGGTCGTCATGATGTGCGCAAGGTCAGCGTGGACCCTTCCGTGATGAGTGAAGACAAAGAATTGCTCGAAGATTTGCTTGCTGCAGCCGTGAACGATGCCGTGCGTAAGGTCGAGGAGAACAATAAAAACCTGATGTCGGGGTTAGCCTCCAGCATGGGGATGCCGCCCGGATTCAAGATGCCTTTCTAGGCACAGGTACCTAGGTTAATGAGCTACGGAAAAGTAATTGATGAGCTGATAGATGCGCTGCGAGTGTTGCCTGGCGTGGGGCAGAAGAGTGCGCAACGTATGGCCTTGCATCTGCTCGAACACCAGCGTATTGGAGCGAAGCGTCTTGCCGGGGCCCTCCATGAAGCCTGTGAAAAGGTGGGACGCTGCGAACAATGTCGGCACTTCACAGAGCAGCCCGTGTGCCGCATCTGTGAGGATGAGCGCCGTGATGATAGCCTGTTGTGTGTTGTTGAATCCTCCACCGATCTGATCGCCATTGAACAGACAGGGCAGTACAGTGGGCGGTATTACGTACTCAACGGTAATCTGTCACCGATTGATGGTAGAGGACCTTCTCAAATAGGTCTTCCCGGCTTGCTCGAAAGGGTGGCACAAGCCGGTGTGGCAGAACTTATTCTCGCCACGAATCCAACCTTGGAGGGCGAGGCTACTGCACAGTACATTGCCGATGCCGTATCGCAGGAAATTGCCGTGACACGACTGGCACATGGCATTCCTCTGGGCGGCGAACTGGGTTATGTGGATGGTGGAACTCTGAGTCATGCGTTCTCGGGCAGAAAGTCGGTGCGTCATGACTGATTTTGAACACTTGCCTTGGCATTGGGTGGATACTCAGGCCGAACTTGAAAGCTGGCTTGCCCGCTGGTCAGACGTAGACGTAATCGGTATCGATACCGAATTCATGCGCACCAATACCTATTATGCCAAGGCGGGCTTGCTGCAGTTTGCTACCCGTGAAGAAGTCTGCCTGGTCGACCCGCTGGAGATGGATGATTTAAGCGTGTTGGCGCCTTTGCTTGCCAATCCTGCGCAGACCAAAGTCATGCATGCCATGAGTGAGGATATTGAACTGCTGCACCACTTGAGTGGTCACGTGCCGGTCCAGGTGTTCGATACCCAGATAGCCGCGGCGTTTTTGGGGCTTGGGCCTGCGTTGGGCTATCAGGCCTTGGTGAGCAAGCAGCTGGATGAAGAACTTGAAAAAACCGAAACGCGATCGGACTGGTTGCAACGTCCCTTGTCTCAGCGCCAGCTGGATTACGCGATAAAGGATACGCACTTTCTGATTGAACTCTACGATGCTTTGGCCCAAGGATTGGAGTCGCGCGGTTTATATCAAAGCGTGATGGATGAGGGGCGTTTGTTCATTCAGCAAAATGTCGCTGTATGGCAGCATAGCGATCATGCGTATCTGCGCCTGCGCGGGGGATGGGATCTGAGTCTCTCTAAGCAAAAGCTTCTCAAGGTGCTGGTGAGTTGGCGTGATGCGCAGGCGCGTGAGAAGAATCTGCCAAAATCCTGGGTGTTCAGTGATCAGCAACTGGTGCAGGTTGCCCAAAAGGAGTGCCGTAACGTGCATGCCTTGTGGAAACTGGACGGCGTTAAGCCAAAGTCGGTCAAACGCTTTGGCGAGGCCTTATGTGCCGTTGTGCGTGAGTTTGATCCGCATGCAAGCACTGGTGGTGACTTCGAACCGATTCCCAAGCCCCTGCGGGGGGAAGAGCTGGCTTTGTACAAGCATCTTAAGTCAGTGGTGGGCAAGGTTGCTGAAGAGCAGAATATCGCTGCCCAATTGCTGGGTTCGCGAAAAATGCTTGAGCGGATCGTGATGAATGTTTTGAGGCAGCAGCGGGACGAACTGCCGGAGGAATTCAACGGGTGGCGAAAACCATTGGTGGGCGCCGCATTGCTTCAGGCAGCACAGGCATGGCGGGAACGCAATGTGTCAATGCAAAATGCGCAAAATGAATAGGTGGTGAACACAGTGAAACGTTTTTGTTCTGTTTATAAGAGCAGTCGCAAAGCAGAAATGTATGTATACGTGGATCGTAAAACCGGGCTTAGCGAACTGCCTGAGGCCTTGTTAAGCATGTTTGGTGAACCAGCGCATGTGCTGGACATGGTGCTGACGGTTGAAAAAAAGCTCGCACGTGCAGACGCAGAGGAAGTGCTCGAAAAAATAGCTGAACAGGGCTTCTACCTGCAAATGCCGCCCGGTAATGAGCAGCAGATGCCTGGTGCAGAGCTGGCACCGCGTGACACCCTGCATGGCTGAGGATGGGTGCGATGCGCCTTTTTGGGAGCGAAAATCGCTGCATGAGTTGAGCTGCGAGGAGTGGGAGTCGCTGTGTGATGGTTGTGGCAAATGCTGCTTGCACAAGCTCGAAGATGAAGACACCGGTGAGTTGCTGTTCACGGCGGTTTCCTGTCGTTTATTAGACACCGAAACCTGCCGCTGTAGCGATTACGCTCACCGTAAAGCGCGTGTTCCCGAATGTCTGGTGCTCAAGCCGGAAGATCTTGAAGAATTTACCTGGCTACCTGCTACCTGCGCTTACCGCTTAGTGGCTGAGGGTGCACCGCTGCCAGGTTGGCATCCTCTCTTAACGGGAAGTGATGAGTCGGTACATCGTGCTCAAATATCGGTGCGCGATCGGGCCATTAGTGAAGATCAAGTCAATGATGAAGACTGGGATCTCTATGTGATTGATAGTCTGTAATCGGAACGGTAAAGAGGGAAAGTAAATTTGGAAATTCCTGCATACGTAATGGCCTGGTTGCTGTATTTGTTGGCGGCGGCCGGATTGCTGTTGGTGCTTTGGCGCATGACGCGCCACGGACGCTTGCCGCGCACGCGTCGCGTGATCAGGGTCTTGGCAGTGGCTGTGCTGCTAACACCGGTGAATATTGTTGATCAGGGACTATGGCTCGCACCTGCCTATTTGGCCAGTGCTTACGATTGGGCGGTGGGCAATCATGAGCGAGCATTGCTTGCGGCGCTGCTGTTGTCGGGGGCCTTCTGCATCTTACTTGCGATGGTAATGCTCGAAAGTGTGCTTCGTCGTCTGTTGCACATGGAGCCTATGCCATGAGCCAGGCCGATAAACCCGTGCTGCCCCCTGGGCGTTACAAGCACTATAAAGGGGCCGACTACGAGGTGATGGATCTGGCTCGCCACAGTGAAACAGAAGAATGGCTGGTTCTGTACCGAGCCTTGTATGGCGAGTGCGGTTTATGGGTGCGCCCCTATGCCATGTTTGTTGAGCGGGTGAATGTTGATGGGGAATGGGTTCCGCGCTTTCAGCTCACGCAACCGCTATCATCGTCCTCCCCTGATTAAAAGTCCTTTCATTACAACAAGGTGTGCATGACACTTCATGCATCGCTTGCAAAATCCCGTTGTTGTTATTGTAAAAGCTGCTATAAATAAATAAGTTGCGCGAAATGCGTAGGGGTAGAATTGCTTGTTCCAGGGGTAACCATGATCGCACGTTTCACGAGTATAAAGGCCTTATTTGTTCATGTTGGGCTGTTGTTGCTCATTTGCTCCGGTATGGGGGTGCAGGCCGACGAAGCAGGTTCGGCCGAACAGGGCATCCAGGCAGGTGCCGACGTGCGCATGTTGATCGACATTTCCGGGAGTATGAAGAAAAACGACCCAGCGAACTTGCGTATTCCAGCGGTTAATCTTTTGACGGAACTGATCCCCGACGGTGATCAGGCGGGCGTCTGGACATTTGGTCAATGGGTCAACAACCTCATTAAACATGGCTCTGTAGATGATGCGTGGCGAGAGAATGCCAAGGCGCAGGCGGAGAAGATAAATTCGGTTGCCTTGTTCACCAATATTGGCGCGGTCCTCGAAAAATCTTCTGATGACTTCTATAAAGACCGGGATTTCACGAATACCCACTTTATTCTGTTGACTGATGGCATGGTCGACATTGATAAGGAAGCGGAAAAGAATGCCGTCGAACGCGATCGTATTCTTACCGACGTGCTCAAGAAATTTAAAGAGAAAGGTGCACGTATTCATGCGGTAGCACTCTCGGCTAATGCCGATAAACCACTCATGGACAAGTTGGCGATTCAAACCGGCGGTCTCTCCGCGGTGGCCGAATCGCCAGAAGACCTTACCCGAATCTTTTTGCAGGCTCTGGATCAGGCAGTACCCAGTGAACAGGTGCCGATCGAAGGAAACGAATTCGTCATTGATTCGAGTGTAGAGGAATTCACGGCGCTGATATTTCGAGGCGAAGGTGCCGCACCCACTGAGTTGGTGGGGCCTGACGAGCAGGTATATTCCTACCAGAATAAGGGTGAAGACATTAACTGGTATCAGGACAGAGGTTATGACCTGATCACGGTGAAACGGCCTCTCGAAGGGACATGGTTGATCAAGGCGGATGTCCAGCCTGATAGCAGGGTAACGGTGGTGAGCAACTTACAGTTGGAGGTCACGCGTCTGCCAGCGAATTTCTTTGCGGGTGATCACCTGCCTGTCGAAGTATCTTTCCTGGAGGATGGCAGTCGGGTGACCAATACCGACTTTCTATCATTGCTTGACGTAAAGCTCAGGCTGAAAACCGAAGATGGCAAGCAGGGTACGAAAACTATTTCGGACCCGGCGAACCCGCCGGAGGATGGCGTTTTTCGTGATGCTATTCGTAAGCTTAAAGAGGTCGGGCAATATGAGTTAACGGTGTTGGTTGATGGCAAAACCTTTAAACGCAAAAACCGGCAAATCATCAACTTGCGCTCTCCATTTGATTTTGAGTTTTCGGTACAGGGGCAGGGAGAGGAGGCATATTACGAGTTGCTGGTATCCCCCCTGAACGAAAAAGTAAGCGTTGCCGGTAGCAGTGTGTTCGCCAAGATTAAGTCTCCTGATGGAGGCAGCCTGATCAAGGCGGTGGAGTTGGATCAAACCGGTACGCGCTGGCGATTGCCGATTCGTCCTGAAAAGGGTGAGGGCACTTATCAGGTCGCGGTGAAGGTAAAAGGCAAAAATACAGACGGTAAAGAGTTTGACTTTAACCCGGAAATATTTGAAGCCGAATTTCCCGTACCCGTGGGCGCGTCACAGAAAATTGTGTCGGTAAATCTGCCGGTCGAAGAAGAGCCGCAAACTGAAGCATCTGAGCCAGTTGTGGAGCCTGAGGTGGAAGCACCTAAAGAGCCAGAACCCGCTATTGCTCCGCCCATTTCGGTACCCGAAGAGCTTGAGCAATCCGAAGAGCCGGCTGCCGAAGAAGAGTCCTCTTCCTTGTTGTGGGCGTGGATTGGTGCTGCTGTGGCAGGTTTACTCGCTTTGTTAGGGGGAATATGGTTCTTCCTCAAAAAACGCAAGAGCGCTGAGGGAAGTGAAGATGAAGTGCTCAGTGACGAAGTGGTTGAGGAAATCATGGAAGATGAACCCGCTGTGGAAGAGGCGCCCGAGGACGTGCCCGAGCTGGGTGAAGAGCTTGATTTTGTTGAGGAGCCAGAGCCAGAGCCAGAGCCAGAGCCAGAGCCAGAACCAGAACCAGAACCAGAACCAGAACCAGAGCCAGAACCAGAACCAGAGCCAGAACCGGAGCTGGACCCCGATCCCGATCTCGACGACGCGGTGGACCTGGATGATGTAGTCGAAGAGCTCGAGCAAATGGTAGACGAGCCGGATGAGTTGCTTGATGAAGCTGATGAAGACGTGGCAGCCAGTATTGCGCAGGCCATTGAAGAAGCTGCCGATGAGGAAGAAGTTGAGCTGGACAAAGAAATTGAAGCAGCTTTGGATATGAATATCGACGATGATGACGAAGAGTTCAATTTGGAAGACTTCGATATCGGTGATACAGACGGTCTCGACGATGACGAAGACGACAAAAAATAGCGATGAGGGGTTGGGGAGAAAAAACGAGAACGTGGCCACATAAAATGCTCTTGCAAGCCCTGTTTCGACTCCCTATAATACGCCTCACTTTGTTCGCGGGCAAAAAAACTGTCGTTTAGTCAAAGGCTTATAACTTAATGTTCAGCGAACGCCGAGCGACTATCTGATAGCTGCTCGCCTTGCGCAGGCAAGTAAAACGCTGCATCAAAATGCGGGAATAGCTCAGTTGGTAGAGCACAACCTTGCCAAGGTTGGGGTCGCGAGTTCGAATCTCGTTTCCCGCTCCAATTTTTTCTCTGTAAGCCTCAATCATTCTCTCTTTAGCGCACGCTTGAACTACACTGTAGTCGTTATCTATTTTGTATCACCCTGTTGAGTTTTGGGCCGTGGGTCTGAGCTGGAGGTTTTCATGTCGGGTGTTTTATCGTCGGTCGATCAGCGGACCAAGCTTGTAGGTGAAAATCGCCTGGAACTGCTGATGTTTCGTCTGCACGGGACACAGTTATTTGCCATTAATGTCTTCAAGGTGCAGGAAGTGCTGCAGCTTTCAAATTTATCCGCCATGCCGCATCGGCATTATTGCGTGTGTGGTGTCACCACGATTCGTGGCAAGACGGTACCCGTTATCAATTTGAGTCAGGCAATTGGCATGCCTCCACTGTCGGCCAATCAGAACGCAACCATTATCGTGACTGAATACAACCGCTCGGTGCAGGCGTTTCTGGTGGGGGGGGTGGAGCGCATTGTGAACATGAATTGGGAGCAAATCTCGCCGCCTCCTGTCAGTGCCGGTCGATCGCACTATCTCACAGCCATTACGCGATTTAGTAACCAATTGGTTGAAGTGATTGATGTGGAGAAAGTGTTGGCCGAAATCACACCTTTCTCCAGCGAGGTATCGAGCGAGTTGCTTGATGAATCAATGGTGGCGCAAGCACAAGACTGGTTTATTCTGATTGTGGATGATTCGCCGGTAGCTCTGAATCAGGCGAAAGCGACGGTGGAAATATTGGGCTTTGAAACCAAAACGGCGACAAATGGTTTGATGGCTTTCAATATGCTGCGTGATTGGCGGGAAAAGAATGATGGCACGCTGGAACGCTGCCTGATGCTGTTGACTGATGCAGAAATGCCTGAGATGGATGGTTATCGCCTAACCAAAGAGGTGCGCGCAGATCCTCAACTTAGTGATCTGTATGTCGTCATGCATACCTCGCTAAGCGGAAGTTTTAACAAGGCCATGACGCAGAAGGTTGGGTGCGATGACTTTTTGTCTAAGTTTCAGCCAGATGAACTGGCCAGTGTCGTGCAACAAAGGCTCAGGGATGTATCCGGCGCAGTATGAGCTTGCACGTAAGTAGTTTGCACCGTTATCCCGTCAAATCGTTGCAGGGAGAAGCCTTTCCCTGCATGTCTCTGGACGAATTTGGGTTGGAAGGTGACCGCCGCTTCATGCTTGTTGATGATCATGGTCGTTTTATCACGCAGCGGGATGAGCCGCTGCTGTCGCAATGTGGGGCGCAGTTTAAAAACAATCGCTTGACCTTGGAATTCGCCGGGCATGTCACAGAACTGGCCATTGAGGGGTTTAATCGTCATGTGCGTGTTCAGGTATGGTCAGACTGGGTTGATGTGTGGGGCACGCAGAGCGCCCTTCACGGCCTGACCGAGTGGCTGGGTCGACCGGTACAGCTGGTATATATGCCAGACAGCTGTTTTCGTCAGGTGGATCGTGACTTTTTTGCTGAGCCCCAAAGAGTGGGCTTTGCCGACGGTTTTCCGCTCCTGTTAACAAACCTCAATTCGCTGAAGGATTTGAATGCACGCCTCGAGTCACCCGTGGCGATGAGTCGTTTTCGGCCAAATATCGTCGTCGACGGTGCCGATGCTTATGCCGAAGACAGCTGGAAACGCATACGTGTAGGCAATATCGAAATGGAGCTGGTGAAACCCTGTAGTCGGTGTGTCATGACAACGATTGATGCGCGTGGTAACAAAGGGCAAGAGCCATTGCGAACCCTTGCAAGCTATCGGCGCAACGAATATGGCGTTTGTTTTGGTCAGAATGTGGTGCATCGCGCAAGGGGAGAGATTCGTGTGGGTGATCCTGTTACGGTCTTGCGATGATGCGCAGGGAGTTAGGTGGATTGCGCTCGCAACTGGTTGAGGCATAATGGCCGGCCATTTCACGTTGATGCGCCTGTATGAGTATTGTTCGATTCGAAAATGTTAGTCTTGCCTACGGTCTAAAACCACTTCTGAACGAAGTTACCTTCTCGATTGAGGCTGGCGATAAGCTGTGTTTGTTGGGGCGCAATGGTGAAGGAAAGTCGTCGTTAATGAGCTTGTTAACCGGCGAGCAGCAACCCGACAGCGGCCAACTGGTATTTGAGAAACTGCTCAAGATTGGCTACCTGCCTCAGGATTTACCTGCGGCCGATGACCAAACCGTGTTCGATGTCGTTGCGGAGGGAGCGCCCGAGATCGCAGCCTTGCTGCGGGACTTCAATACGTTGTCGGTGTCGTCGGACGAACAGAGCGTCGCGCGGCTCGCATCCCTTCAAGATCAGATTGAGGCCCAGGATGGCTGGAACTTTCAAACCCGCATTGCGCAAATTCTGAAGCGATTTGGTTTACAGGCAGAGACTCGGATGCGCACCTTGTCAGGGGGGTGGCGGCGCCGCGTTCTGCTGGCCCGGGCGCTCGTGGATAACCCCGATTTACTGTTGCTTGATGAGCCTACCAACCATTTGGATATCAATACCATCCGCTGGCTCGAAGCGCGCCTGAAAGAATTTAACGGCGCGGTGCTGTTTGTGAGCCACGACCGGGCCTTTGTCAAAGCTCTGGCGTCAGGCATTATCGAGTTGGATCGCGGGAACTTAAGAGCCTTCCGGGGTGGCTACGAAGACTACTTGTCTGATAAGAAAAAACAGCTTGAAGAAGAGGAACGTCAGAACGCGCTGTTTGATAAGCGCCTATCAGAAGAAGAAGTCTGGATTCGTAAGGGTATTAAGGCGCGTCGTACACGCAACGAAGGGCGTGTGCGTGCGTTAAAGGCGATGCGAGAAGAGAGAAAGGCGCGGCTTGAGCGGCAAGGGAATAGTCAGCTCAAGATTGCGGCAGCTGAAATATCGGGCAAGCAGGTGATAGAGGCTCGCGAGGTTTCTCATGCCTTTGATGACGGGCGGTGGGTGATCCGTAACTTTTCCACTACGGTGATGCGCGGTGACCGTATCGGTCTGATCGGCGTGAATGGTGCCGGGAAAACCACGCTTATGCGCATCCTGTTGGGCAAGCTTGCGCCGCAGGAAGGCAGTGTAAAACTCGGTACAAAATTGCAGATCGCCTATTTCGATCAGCTTCGCGAAGGTCTCAATACCGAAAAGTCGGTATTTGAAAACGTCGCTGATGGCCATGACTACGTTGAGGTCAATGGGCAGCCGCGACATGTTATGTCCTATCTCAATGACTTTCTGTTTACGGCCGAGAGAGCGCGCACCCCGGTGAAAGCGTTGTCGGGCGGTGAAACAAATCGTTTGTTGTTAGCTCGATTATTCGCCAAACCCGCAAACGTCATCGTGCTCGACGAGCCAACCAATGACTTGGATGTCGAAACTCTGGAGTTGCTCGAGGAGCGGCTTGGAGAGTTCGATGGCACGATTCTTTTAACGTCTCACGATCGTGACTTTCTCGATCAGGTCGTGACCAGCACGATGGTCTTCGAAGGGGGAGGGCGTGTTGCTGAATACGTGGGTGGATTCAGTGAGTGGGTACGACAAACGGGCGGTGAACTGGCCGATGAGTCTGCCTTTTCCGCATCGGGAAGTGGTGCGCATGAGGGGGAGTCAACGGTGGAGCCTAGTGCGGTCGTGAGTGAGTCCAGGCAAGTCAAGCCCACCAGAAAACTGAGTTACAAACTACAGCGAGAGCTGGACATGTTGCCCAAGCGCATTGAGGAGCTCGAGGCGGAGCTGGCGCAGCTGCAACAAGATATTGCAGAACCCGAGTTTTTTACGCGTGAACGTGAACATGTACAGCGCGTCACGCAGGCACTTTCCGATACAGAAGCTGACCTGGCGGAGGCAATGGATCGCTGGGTGGAGTTGAGTGAGATGGCGGAGGGGAATACCTGATGGGGTTGGTTGTAGCGATCTTACTTACGCTGGCCCTGTTGGGATCGGTGCTGTGGGTGATGCCCACACCGAGAGAGAAAAGATTGACGCAGTTACGTAATCAGGCATTGAGGGCTGGGCTTCGGGTGCGGCTTCTGGATCAAAAAATGGCTAACAAGCTGTTCCCGTGGTTGCCCGACCACCGCGGTTATGTGCTCTACGAAAAGCAGCGGCGGGACCAGCATGTCGCAGCGGGACATCGCGTATGGGTGTTGCCATTAAAAAATGACGCGTCAGTGCATGAGCTTGATCGCGACCCGGAACAGGAGGCATATGTGAAGCATTTTAACCTGGAAGCCGTTATGCCGGGCTGTGCTGAAGCGCTGGTGTTCTATCCGGCCAGTGTTGCTTTGCTGTGGCGAGAGAGCATAGAAGGTAGCGTTGAAGACATTGATCGCGCGTTGCAGGAATGTTTGGACCACCCGTTTCAGGAGTGGTCCATAAAGAGTCGTCAGTGACTATAGGGCGGCTGTGGCGGCTTCGATATCGGTAATGATTTTCTTCGAGTACAGGTTAACGATGAAGTTAACGCGGTTTTCGTTGTAGTTGATGTAAGAGCTTTTGATAAAGTCCCATTTCGTCATGGCGGAGTCGAGTGCATCGAGGGCTTCGGGCTTGTCCTGTGCCAATTCCCCTAACTGCTGCATTTCGTTTTCAAAGGTCTCCGCCAGCGAATCGATGGTGATTTCCGTGTCGCCCCCGGTATACACCTGACTCACGGTTGACGTAGATCGGGCTGAATATTTCGTCATCATCAGAGCGATAGTGGTGGCTGCACTTCTGCTGATACGTTTCGCAGTGGCGGGCTTGTGGCCGCTGGTGCTGATTACGTTTCGTTGCAGGCCTTCCAGTGCATTGTTGAGGTTAATGTTGGTGGTAGCCATGTCGCCGGCAAGACGTAAGTCGGGGTAACCCGTATCAATGACTTCATTAATGTTCGCATCCAGCACTTTGCGGTAGCTTTCCCAGCTTTCCTCAAGACTGGCATAGGTGTCTGCTGTGGCGCCTTCCGCCAGAGCAATGCCCAGACTTTCAATCATTTCTTCGATAACCGCGACGGAATCGTTAATCTGTGCCAGTTGAGTCTGGTCGGCCTGATTGGCACTAAAGTTATAAAAGCCATTGACCGAGTAATAGGAGTTAATGGTCGCTCGGTATATGTTATTTAGCGCTTGTTCCGATTCCTCTTTGGTGAGGGCCTGAGTCTGCCAGCTTAACAGCGCGATCAGGGCGCCAAAGGCATAGCTTATCCAGCGGAAGTGGGCGTGCGCGCGAAGTGTGCGTGTCATCAATGGTCTCCATATTGTTATGTGCCAATGCTCCGCATCAAGGTAAGGCAGAAGCTGGCGTTCGTTAGGGGGAATTGGCCAAAAAAACTCTTTATTTCAGTGTAGTATCGAATCTTTAACTTACAACACGCCAGCGTAGACAAACTGGCTGTGCGCAGAAGTTTTGCTCGCGGCTCATCCGTAAGCGCGGTTGCCTGATGATGCTCGTGTGCATGGTTTTTCCCGTCAGCAGCACAATAGATAAAAATGTTATTAAAATCATCGGATTAAAGGTTATTGATTATTTTATGTAACCGGCGATGTAGAGTAAAAACACGCATTATTCATTGACAAATGCCTCAATTTTTAACATGGTTTCGTCCTCGCAATTCAAACGCTCGTATGAATTTCGGAAAATCCCGTGTTTTTGACCGGGGCAAAATACTTTGCCGGCTGAGTGTTTACAGGCTGGTACGGACAATTAACTTGGAGATCAGTTGATGATTTACGAAGGTAAAGCCATCACGGTTAAAGAAATCGAAGGTGGTATTGCACAACTCAACTTCGATTTGGAAGGTGAGTCAGTCAATAAATTTAACCGACTGACCATTGAAGAGCTGGGCGCAGCAGCAGAAAGTTTGAAAGGCGCCAGCGGCATTAAAGGTCTGGTTGTCACCAGTAGCAAAGATTGCTTCATTGTGGGTGCCGACATCACTGAATTTACCGACTTGTTTGCGGGCCCAGAAGAAGAGCTGATTGCAAACAACCTCAAAGCGAATTCCGTATTCAATGCGATTGAAGATCTGCCTTTCCCTACGGTAACAGCGATCAACGGTATCGCGCTGGGCGGTGGCTTTGAGATGTGTCTGGCGACCGACTACCGTGTGATGTCGACCAAGGCCAAAGTTGGGCTGCCGGAAGTGAAGCTGGGTATTTTCCCAGGGTTTGGTGGCACGGTTCGACTGCCTCGTTTGATCGGTGCAGACAATGCCATCGAATGGATTGCTGGTACGAAAGAATACAAGCCAGCGGATGCGCTTAAGTTTGGCGCGGTAGATGCAGTTGTTGCACCCGAAAAATTGTTGGATGCAGCGCTGGATTTGCTCAAAGAAGCGGAAGCCGGAAAGCTCGACTACAAAACACGTCGGGAAGAGAAAACCAGCAAGCTCAAGCTGAACCCGATGGAAAGCATGATGACGTTTGAAACCGCTAAAGGTTTCGTAGCGGGTCAGGCGGGGCCTCACTATCCAGCGCCTGTAGAAGCTATCAAGGCTATGCAGAAGCACTCTGGCATGGCACGCGATAAAGCCATCGAAGTGGAAGCGAAAGGCTTCGCCAAAATGGCTAAAACACCTGTTGCCGCGTCATTGGTTGGTCTGTTTCTGAATGATCAGGCGCTGAAAGCCAAAGCCAAGAAGCTTGAGCCTCTGGCGAACGAAGTGAAAAAAGCTGCGGTACTGGGTGCGGGCATCATGGGTGGCGGTATCGCTTATCAGTCTGCGCTGAAAGGCACGCCTATCATCATGAAAGACATCAACCAGGCAGGTATTGATCTGGGGCTGAGCGAAGCCAAGAAGCTGCTGGCCAAGCGTGTTGAAAAAGGCCGCATGAAAGCCGACCAGATGGCTGACGTACTGAACGCGATCGATCCTGCGCTGAGCTACGGCGATTTTGGTGATGTAGACATCGTGGTTGAAGCCGTTGTTGAGAACCCCAAGGTAAAAGACATCGTGCTGCGTGAAGTTGAAGATATCGTGTCTGAAGACACCATCATCACTTCCAACACCTCCACCATCTCTATCGACCTGCTGGCGAAAAACCTGAAGCGTCCTGAGAACTTCTGTGGTATGCACTTCTTCAACCCAGTGCATATGATGCCTCTGGTAGAAGTTATTCGTGGTGAGAAAACCTCGGAGAAGGCAATTGCAACGACTGTTGCCTACGCGAAAGCAATGGGTAAAACCCCTGTTGTTGTTAACGACTGCCCAGGCTTCCTGGTTAACCGTATTCTGTTTCCTTACTTCGGTGGCTTCTCGCTGCTGGTACGCGACGGTGCGGACTTCCAGCGCGTTGACAAGATCATGGAGAAATTCGGCTGGCCTATGGGTCCTGCCTACCTGCTCGACGTAGTAGGCATGGACACGGGTAAGCACGCGGGTGAGGTGATGGCTGAAGGCTTCCCTGACCGCATGAAGAATGACTTCCGCACTGCCATCGACGTCATGTTCGACGAAGGTCGCTACGGTCAGAAGACTGATAAAGGCTTCTACACTTACGAGCTGGATCGCAAAGGCAAGCAGAAGAAAGTGAAAGACGAGTCTGCTTACGAGCTGCTCAAGCCTGTTGTTAGCGGTAGCCAGGAATTCACCGATGAAGAAATCATCGAGCGCATGATGGTGCCTCTGTGCATCGAGACTGTACGCTGCCTGGAAGACGGTATCGTAGATACTGCTGCCGAAGCGGACATGGGTCTGATCATGGGTATTGGTTTCCCTCCATTCCGCGGTGGTGCGCTGCGTTATATTGATTCCATTGGTATGGAAGAATTCTGCAAGATCGCAGACAAGTACGCAGACCTGGGTGCTCTCTACACGCCAACTGAAGGCATGAGAGAAATGGCTAAAGCTGGCAAGAAGTTTTTTGGCTAATTGCTGAAACAGATTCGAACGGAGAATATCTATGAGTCTTAATCCAAAAGATGTCGTCGTTGTCGATGCGGTACGTACCCCAATGGGTCGTGCCAAGAACGGCTGTTTCCGCAACGTACGTGCTGAAACTCTGTCGGCAGCGCTGATTGATGCGCTTTTCGAGCGTAACCCTGGCGTTAACGCCAATGACGTTGAAGACGTGATTTGGGGTTGTGTAAACCAGACTAAAGAGCAGGGCTTTAACGTTGCCCGTCAAATCGCTCTGCTGACCAAACTGCCTCACACTTCTTCTGCACAGACTGTAAACCGTCTGTGTGGTTCTGCGATGACCGCTATTCACACGGCTGCGCAGGCAATCATGACCGGTAACGGTGATGTATTCATCGTAGGTGGTGTTGAGCACATGGGTCACGTTCCCATGACTGAAGGTTTCGACCACAACCCTGCAGCGAGCAAGTACTCGGCAAAAGCATCCAACATGATGGGACTGACTGCCGAAATGCTGGCCAAAATGCACGGCATTACCCGTGAAATGCAGGACGAGTTTGGTGCTCGCTCTCACCGTCTGGCGCACAAAGCCACGGTTGAAGGCAAGTTCAAGAACGAAATCGTGCCGATTGAAGGTCACGACGACAATGGCTTCAAGAAGCTGATCGAAGACGACGAAACCATTCGTCCAGAGACGACTGTTGAGTCCCTGTCCAAGCTGCGCCCCGCCTTTAACCCTAAAGGCGGTACCGTAACAGCTGGTACATCTTCTCAGCTGACTGACGGCGCTGCAGCCATGCTGCTGATGTCGGCAGAAAAAGCCGAAGAGCTGGGCCTCAAGCCACGTGCGCGTATCGTGTCTATGGCGGTAGCTGGCTGTGATCCTGCGATCATGGGCTACGGTCCTGTTCCTGCGACCAAGAAAGCACTCAAGCGTGCCGGTCTCAAGGTTGAAGACATCGACTTCTGGGAGCTGAACGAAGCTTTCGCGGGTCAGTCTCTGCCTGTTATGAAAGACCTCAAGCTGCTTGATGTCGCTGACGAGAAAGTGAACCTTAAGGGCGGCGCGATCGCTCTGGGTCACCCTCTTGGCTGTTCCGGTGCACGTATTTCCACTACCTTGATCAACGTTCTCGAAGAGAACGAAGGCAAGTACGGTGTATCTACCATGTGTATCGGTCTGGGTCAGGGTATCTCGACTGTGTGGGAACGCCTGTAAGGCTCGCCCGCAAACAAAAAAACCGCGCTCTGCGCGGTTTTTTTGTGCCTTATGTAAATTTAGCTGGCTGGTTGTTCGCCGTTTGGTTCTTCCTGTGGCGGCGTATCTTCGCTCGCGGCCGTCTGTTCCTCTGGCGCTTCTGTGGCGCCATACATCTTATTGGTACGCTTGGAATAATTGAGCATGTCAGAGAGCTCTTTTACGCGCGCATTTTTATCAGGATATTCGCTTTTGCTTTTGGATAGGGCGTCCCGTGCCTGTTTAAGGTGAAGCTGGTACATGACCATATCACCACTCTGGCCACATTTTTCTGCTTGATATACGTGAGTATTCAGCAGTAAGTCGAGCTTTAGGCGTTGCAGGCGTTTATTCATTGCATCGTGCTCTCTCACTGTAATCCAGTTTCGGTTGCGGCATATGTCCAGGTATTTGCTAACCTGTCCAAGTTGCAATTGGGCATTGTTAAGCTCGCTATCGCTGCTCATAAAGCACTCAATGGGGTTGGCACGGCGACCCTCTTTATACAGAGCCAGGTTTTGGGTTTGAGTTGCCAGGTTTTTGCTTATTAGCTGGTCGGCAGGCTCCAGAGCATAGGCCGCCTTAAGAAAGCGAACCAGCTGCTGTTGCAGGCTTACAATAATGTCGTATTGGTCATCGACTTGCAGCAACAGGCGCAAGTGCCCCAATACCTCGTCGGACCGACTTTTAAGTTGCGACAGTTTTTTCTGTTTGGCTTTGTAGGCCTGCTGTCGGCTATAGGTAACTGCACTGATTACGATGGATGCAATAATCAGGATAACAATGCCGGCAAATATCACGGTGGACATAGTAAGAAGATGTTCCGAATAAAGGTTTCTCGAAAATTGAAAAGTGGCCTATTTTTCAGTGTAGCAAAGGTGGCTTCGAGCGATGTTTTTTTGCGTAAATCTGAGGGGTGGAGGGGCACTACTCATGGTTCACAGAAAATAAAAAGCATTGCAATCACTTGACCCTTCGCCTACAAATCAATATATATGTCGCCTTACATCAGCACTGTCACGAGCATTATTCCGGCCATCAGGCGCTCTTTTCGCTCTTCACGACATGCTGTAGCAAAGAATTTATAAAAGTGGAGTCCTATGGGTAAGTCCCTCGTAATTGTCGAGTCACCAGCCAAAGCCAAGACTATCAATAAATATCTCGGTTCAGATTTTATTGTGAAATCCAGCGTTGGACATATCCGTGATCTGCCCACTTCGGGTTCCGGCAGTAGTTCAAGTACCCCGGCCGAGCGCGCCAAGCAGGCAGCGCAAACTCGCAAGATGAGTCCCGAAGAAAAGGCCATTTATAAAAAGAAGAAGTCGAAGGAGCAATTGATTGCGCGTATGGGCGTTGATCCCGAACACGACTGGAAGGCGAAGTACGAAATTCTACCCGGCAAAGAAAAAGTGGTGAACGAGCTGAAAAAGCTCGCCAAGAACGCAGATCATATCTATCTCGCAACGGATTTGGATAGAGAAGGGGAGGCCATTGCCTGGCATTTGAAGGAAGCCATTGGTGGCGATGATTCCCGCTACCGTCGTGTGGTATTCAATGAGATTACCAAAAAGGCCATTCAGGAGGCCTTTGAGGCTCCCGACACGCTCGATCAGAGTCGCGTTAATGCCCAACAGGCCCGGCGCTTTCTCGATCGCGTAGTGGGTTTTATGGTGTCACCCTTGCTCTGGGCAAAAATTGCACGCGGATTATCAGCTGGGCGTGTGCAGTCGGTAGCGGTGCGCTTGATTGTGGAACGCGAACGGGAAATCCGCGCGTTTGTCCCTGAAGAATATTGGGAGGCCTTTGCCGAGCTTAATCGCACCAATAACGAACAGGCTCGATTTCAGGTCACGCGTTATCAGGGCAAAAACTTCCGACCTGTGAGCGAAGCCGAAACTACGGCTTTACTGGGTGATCTCAAGCAGCAGCCCTTCGCGGTGAGTAAGCGCGAAGACAAGCCTACGCGTTCCAAGCCCGCCGCACCGTTTATCACGTCTACATTGCAGCAGGCGGCGAGCACGCGCATGGGCTTTAGCGTTAAAAAGACCATGATGCTGGCTCAGCGTTTGTATGAAGCCGGTTACATTACCTATATGCGAACCGATTCGACTAACCTGAGTGCCGAGGCGGTGGATAACTGTCGTGCTTATATCGAAGAGAAGTTTGGTGATCGCTATGTGCCTGATGCTCCACGTCGCTATAGCAGCAAAGAAGGGGCTCAGGAGGCGCACGAAGCCATACGGCCCTCCGATGTGCGCGTGAAGTCTGCAGATATACGTAACCTCGAAAAAGACGCTGAGCGGCTTTACGATTTGATCTGGCGTAATTTTGTTGCCTGCCAGATGACCGACGCTGAATTTCTGAGCTCTTCCGTAGAAGTGACCGCCGGTGATTTTCAGCTCCGCACACGTGGCCGCGTAGTTAAATTCGACGGTTTCTTGAAGGTATTACCTTCTAACAGCAAGAAAGACGACGACGTAATACTGCCCGACTTCAAAGTGGGCGATAGCCTTAATCTGCAAAAGCTCGAACCCAAGCAGCACTTCACCAAGCCTGCGCCTCGTTACAGTGAGGCGGCATTGGTAAAAGAGCTCGAAAAACGAGGCATTGGTCGGCCATCTACCTATGCCGCCATTATTTCGACCATTCAGGAGCGTGGCTACGTACGCCTAGAGAATCGACGTTTTTACGCAGAGAAAATGGGCGATATTGTCACGGATCGTCTCGTGGAATCATTTAACGATCTGATGGACTACGGTTTTACCGCCCAGATGGAAGAGCAGCTCGACGAGATCGCGAATGGTGAGAAAAACTGGAAAGAGGTACTCAACCAGTTTTACGGTAGTTTTGTTGTGCAATTAGATAAGGCCGAGGCCGCCAATGACGGCATGCGCGCTAATAATCCCACCGAAACTGACATAGCCTGTCCGAGCTGTGGGCGCAATATGCAGATTCGCACCGCGAGTACGGGGGTATTCCTTGGCTGTTCAGGCTACTCTCTGCCGCCTAAGGAGCGTTGTAAGACTACCATTAATCTGGTGCCCGGTGATGAAGTGGCTAGTGCCGACGATGAAGAAGGCGAATCCAAGCTACTGCGTAAAAAGCACCGCTGCAAAATATGCTCAACGGCAATGGAAAGTTATCTGATCGATGAGCAACGTAAATTGCATGTGTGCGGTAATAATCCCGATTGTGCAGGCTACGAAATCGAACAGGGCCAGTTCAAGATCAAGGGCTATGATGGCCCAGTACTGGAATGCGACAAGTGCCAATCAGAGATGCAGCTGAAGACTGGCCGTTTTGGTAAGTACTTTGGTTGTACCAACGAGAGTTGTGGCAATACCCGCAAGCTTCTCAAGAATGGCGAACCCGCACCACCAAAAATGGATCCGGTGCCCATGCCCGAACTGCAGTGCGAGAAGGTAGACGACACCTATATTCTGCGTGACGGTGCTGCTGGCTTGTTCCTGGCCGCCAGCAAGTTCCCCAAGAATCGCGAAACCCGTGCGCCGCTGATTAAAGAGTTGCTGCCGCATCGTGACGAAATCGATCCCAAGTACGCGTTTCTCTTTGATGCGCCGGGAGAAGACGACAAGGGTAACCCGACCATCGTGCGCTACAGTCGCAAGACTAAAGAGCAATACGTCATGACCGAAGAAAAAGGCAAGGCGACGGGGTGGGCGGCTTATTACGACAACGGTAAATGGCAGGTTCAGAAGCCCGCCAAGAAAGCTGCCAAGAAGTCGACGGCTAAGAAGAAAAAGGCGAGTTGATTTTTAATAAGTCGGACGTCTGACGCAAAGTGCTTGAGTCTGCTCGGACGCAATTCAAAAGCCCCGGGCGGGGCTCAGCGTTATGTTGCTCTCAATTGCTTGAAATAGGACGTCTGTCGTCCGACTCCAGACGTCCGACCAAGACTTACCCCTTCTTCCTCAATCTTTCCAGCAAACTCGACGTATCCCAGCGGTTGCCGCCCATGTCCTGCACATCGGCGTAGAATTGGTCTACTAACGCTCCAAGGGGGAGTTTAGCGCCAATCCGTCGGGCTTCGTCGAGGCAAATGGCCAGATCCTTCCGCATCCAGTCGACCGCAAAGCCATGATTGTATTCGCCTTGAATCATCGTTTCGTAGCGGTTTTCCATTTGCCAGGATTGGGCTGCGCCTTTCGAGATAACATCAATAACCTGTCGGCAGTCCAGGCCAGCCTGCTCGCTAAAATGTATGGCTTCGGCCAGGCCTTGCACTACGCCGGCTACAGCAAGCTGGTTGCACATTTTGGTAAGCTGGCCTGCGCCGTGATCACCGAGTAGGGTAACAGCTTTGGCATAGCTGTCGATGAGTGGTTTTACGGAATCAAAATCGGCTTGCTTGCCTCCGCACATCACGGTCAATTGGCCATCAATTGCGCCCTGTTCTCCGCCCGACACCGGTGCATCGATAAATCCGATATCGCGTTTGGCAGCGGCTGAGGCAATACGTCTTGCCACGTCTGCGGAGGCCGTGGTGTGGTCGATCAAAATGGTGCCCGGCTTACAGTGGGCGATTAAGCCCTGTTCGCCGAGATAGACTTGTTCGAGATCATGGTCGTTACCGATGCAGGTCATGATGTAGCGTATGTGCGAAGGTAATCTGCTCAGGTCGCTTAACTGATTTCCGTCGAAGGATTCGAGCCAGGCCTTTGCTTTGGCCGGGCTGCGATTGTAAACGGTAGTACTAATAGAGCGGGACAAATGACCGGCCATGTGAAAACCCATCACACCTAACCCGATAAAAAGAGCGCCTTCCTGCATGGGTTTGTCTCTCCGGTATTTTATTGTGCTAACTGGTTGCGAATATCTTCGATGCGCGCGCGATTAACGCCAAAGTCTGCGTAGCCGAGCCTGGAAGCTGAACGTACCTCGATTGTACTGCCCGATTCACCTATTAAAAACTCAACATCATCGACAAAGCCTAGCCATTTGCTCGTGTATTCTGCGTAAACGTACTCCGGAGAGCTGATTTTCACCAGTGCCTGAGGATTATTTTCGATAAGCTGCTGGATGGCTTTCAAAGTCTCAGTTTCGTTTTTGACGCTCAAGGGGGCAATAAAATGCTCTTCGTCTGTCGCGGGCGCGAGGCTGCTGACACAATTGGGCTTGTCAGGGCAGGGGGCTAGTGTGGTGTTGATCTGTCCCAGATTGGCAGGGCGGGAACCGGCGCAAGCGCCCAGGATGAAACAAAGAGTAGTGACTCCCGCGGTGCGGATAGCGTGATTAAGCATGTAGTGTCCTTATTATTCCTGAGGCTCTGAATCCTGTTCGATAAGAGCGGGAAATTCTAAGGTAAAGGTCGACCCCTGTCCAAGTATGCTTTCTACGCGTACGGCGCCACCATGCTTCTCCATCACTACCTGCACAAAGTTGAGACCTAAGCCTGCGCCTTTTTCGCCAGCCACTTCACTACGGCGCTGTCGGCGAAAGCGCTTGAATATATGGGGGATTTCTTCTTGCGCGATGCCTTTGCCCTGGTCGGTAATGTGCAGTTTTACAGTTTGCTGCTGCGCTTCTAACGAAACTTCGATTCGTGTGTGTGCCGGGCTGTATTTGATTGCATTGCTGACCAGATTAGTGATGGCGCGCTCTACCAGTTCGGCGTTACCCTTGAGCCATACGCAGTCATCGACAGTATTCTCGATAGTGATGCTTTTTTCTTGGGCCTGATGATTGAGAGAGTCGAGACTGTTGTCTACGGTGTTCAGTAGCTCAAACTCGTAAAAGTCGGCACCATCGCTTTGTTCGGCGCGGGTAATCTGTAAAAATTGTTCTGAAAGATTAAGGCTTCGTCGGGCATGACCGGCAAGATCATTAAGCAGATCTTTATGCCACATGATGCGCCCCTGGCGAAGTCCGTCGATCATGGCTAGTTGAGAAACCAGAGGAGAACGCACGTCGTGGGATAAAAAGTCGATGAGTTGGTTTTTCTCACGCTGCTGTTGCCGTATTTTGCTGATATCCGACATGGTCATCATCAGACCCGCATCGCTTTCACTGTCGACTAAAAAGGGTAGCAGGTGAACCAGGATGTCGCGCTCGCCCAGTTGGATTTCGAGATCCATGGCTTCGCCCTGCAGCAATACTCGCTGGATTGCCGTTCTAAGTCGATCACCATCGCTGATCTCGAGAAAGAGATCCTGAACCGGTCGCTCAATAGTCTGAGGATCATTGAGATTGAGCCAGGTGGCAGCACGACTGTTGCGAT
>JBFHUL010000023.1:0-40984 GCA_041590075.1 Oleiphilaceae bacterium | reverse complement strand
TTGTCGGTGACACCGGCCGTATCGAATGGGATGCAACAACTGGCGATCTGGTGCGCATAGACAATGAGACTGATCCCGCCCTAGACGGCGTTAGCAATGAAGATGTAATCAGCAGCAGCGAGGGCGACAACATCATCATCGCAGGCTACGGTGACGATACTGTCAACACTGGCGATGGGGCCGACTTAATACTGGCTGATAGTGGCGAATTGCAGTTTACCGCCGGCACATTGAGCCTGGCCATGACGATCAATGACGCTTACGGGAATGACACCCTCAACACCAACGGCGGTGACGATATCGTGTTGGCAGGTCTCGGCAACGATACCGTCGACAGTGCGACCGGCAATGATCTGATTGTCGGTGACACCGGCCGTATCGAATGGGATGCAACAACTGGCGATCTGGTGCGCATAGACAATGAGACTGATCCCGCCCTAGACGGCGTTAGCAATGAAGATGTAATCAGCAGCAGCGCGGGTGAGAACATCATCGTCGCAGGCTACGGTGACGACCACGTAACCACGGGCGATGGGGCCGACTGGGTCATCGCCGACAGCGGCCAGCTAGTGTTCTCCCAGGGAAGAATAGCGAGTATGTCCAGTAATACGTCAGGGCAGGGTGACGACTTTGTAGATAGTGGCGACGGTTACAATGTAATCATTGGTGGACTTGGAGATGATCAACTCTATAGTGGACAGAGTAATGATTTGGTGTTTGGGGATACTGGAGAGATTTCGTATCAACATGGTCTGCTGTATTCGCTTCGCAGCAATAACGATGGCAATGGTGAGGACTTGATTTACAGCGGTGCTGGCCAGGATATCGTCATTGCTGGACTTGGTAACGACGAGATCCATGCGGGTTTTGGCGATGATACCGTAATAGCGGACACTGGTTACATCCGACACGATATACCTGGCAGCCAGATCAGCTGGATTGAAAACCGTGCCGATTCTAGCCTGGGCGGTGACGATACTGTGTATCTGGGTGACGGAAATGACATGGTGCTTGGTGGCCAGGGCCGCGATCACCTCGAAGGCGGCGATGGCGAGGATACGCTGTTCGGCGACTTCGTTGATGTCAGTCGTACCGAAAGTGGCATCAGAAATCTGCAATCGGTACTTGTTGGCCAAGGTGCCAACGACGTACTCATAGGTGGAGACGGTTTTGATATTCTCGTCGGTGGCGCCGGCCGTGACTACTTCGACGGATCATTCTCGCAGGATATCATTATTGGTAACTATGGCCGCGTGGTCGACAATAAAGACTTTGACACTCTTTTGATCGCATCAGATCCAAGCAATCGGGAGATTATTTCATCCAGCCTTTTGGACCTGTACCGGGAAGAAGAAAATAAAGGCCGAACTCTTTCGGCGTTCGATTTGTTGACGTCTCCCAATCAAATTGAAATAGCAACAACGAGCAAACAAAAAGTTCAGGATCGCGCTCTGAGGTTGGTGCCGATAATGAATGGCGATGCGCTTTCTCGCTTAAGCGATGAGCAGTTGAAAGACTTTCTGCGCAATTTGCCACTGACCCTGGAGTCTTCCAGCAGTCATCACGTAGCGGCAAATTCAAAGACCTCAGCGTTGGATGAATATTTCTCCGACGATGAAAAAGCACCTGATGAAAGGCTTAATCAGTACTTTCTCGATCTGTGGTCAAGGGAACAAAAAAGTGCAGAACCGGATGCTGAGAAACAGAATAGTTTAGAAAGCGAGTTGGATGACAACCATAAAGCCACAGAAGAGACTGAATTTGATGCGGCGGACGTTCCAGATACTGGATCGATGCAGGCATTCAACAAGCTTGCACTAGGAGAAGAAGCAGCAGCCAGCTTGTTGATGGTGGCAAAAGTCGCTAAGCGCAGAGGGTGGGAAGTGTCGGGCTTTAGTCAGGGAGATGTCCCGTTACAAAGTGACCTTACCCTACTAAGACAAAAACAGTCTCGTCACCGCTTTACCCATTGGACAAAGGATCAATAGCGACAAATTAAAAGGAACATGCAGCCAACATGTCCGACATTTTTATGAGAAGGGGATTGTTATACACGTTAATTTAACGCACCCTTCCGGCACCAATGCAACATGACACAACAGTGAGGATGAGCAATGTCAGATGAAGCAGTAAAGAAAAACAAAACTTCGGGTCCAACCATTCGCTGGGACGACAGTAATATGCGTAGTTCCTATGCCAACGTGTGCAACGTATCCAGTACTCGTGAAGAGGTAACCTTGTTGTTCGGAACTAATAAAGCGTGGCGCGCGGGTCAACAGGAAGTCGGTATTGATCTTACTGATAGAATAATTGTTAGCCCGTTTGCAGCAAAAAGACTTTCGGTGCTGCTCAATGGAGTGGTCGCTGAGTACGAAAAGCGATTTGGCGCGCTAGACGATATAGAACAGAAATAAAGTTACTTGATAATATGAAAGAGGCGCTAGTTAGCGCAACTGGCGCCCTCATTCTCTCCTAGCCGTCTTTTCCTTGTATTTGCAATGAATCAACGTATCGCTATCGCTATCGCTAAGCGAGTTTTTGGTGTCGGTCACTTATGCAACCGCGTATATGGGGGGGGCTAACATGACCGACCTGAATCTCCACATCCCTAACAATACTTTGGCTATAGATCAACTTACCCAACTTGATGCCGATCACTGGTTTAATACATGGTTAAGCTGGCTGTGTAGTGAATTGAGCCAAGTTCGGGCAGGTTTACTGGTATCTGATGAGAGCCTTAATTCTCGCTTTCAGGCCCAAGCAGTATGGCCTGAAGCGACTGAGTACGATTCGGTGTTGGAGCAGGCAGCGAAAGAAACACTGCGTAGGCAGACGCCTCTCATCACTCCTTTAACCGAGAGTTCCTTGCAAATAGGCAGCTATCCGGTTTTTGTAGAATCAAAGCTTTACGCAATTATTACGGTTTTATTCGAGGTCGGTGAGGAAACAAACCTACACCAAAATTTGGCTATCATTGAATTTTGTTCGGGTTGGCTGGAGCTTCGACAAAGTCGTAGTCGCATAACCCATGCGATGGATGTGAGCAAACGCCATAATCTCGTTATCGAAAGCATAGCCCAGGTGCTTGAAGAGCCTGATTTTGATCATGCAGCTCTTCGCTTTGTGAATGTATTACGGCGACACCTAAACGCTGAACGCGTGGTGTTGGGCTTTGCTCATCTGCAGGAAGTAAAAATACACGCACAATCTGATAGCAGTGGATTAAGCAAAAAACATCAATTAGTAAAGCTCACCACTCTGGCACTGCAAGAAACCGTTGATCAACAGGAGTCAGTTTTGTGGCCAGCTTCAGATGCCAGTGACGTCGTGACGTTAGCCCACCAAAAACTGGCCGAAGAGGAGGGGCGTAGAAGCCTGCTCAGCGTACCACTGGTAGATAAGGAGCTTTGCTATGGTGCCATTTTGTTTGACCGCTCTCCTGAATCCCCGTTTACAAAAGAAGAGTGCCAAACCGCTGAAGCACTAGCGAACTTCACGGGAGTCGTGCTGGAAGAAAAGCGCCAATCAAATCTACCTTTACATGGGCACCTCCACCGCAGTTTAAGAAATCAATTGGCACGATTATTAGGGCCAGGTTACCTCGGGCGTAAAGTAACAGCACTATGCAGTAGTGTCGTATTGCTGTTTCTGGTTTTTGCTAACGGCTCATACAAAATAGCAGCGGATTCTGTCATTGAAGGTGCTGAGCTGCGTTCTATCGTTGTACCGTTCACCGGCTATTTGCAGAAAGCCGCAGTTCGCGCTGGCGACAGCGTCAATGAGGGCGCGTTACTCGCCGAGCTTGATACACGCGAATATCGGCTCGAACGCATCAGCTGGATAAGCCAACAAGCCGCCGCTAAAAGGCAATATGAAGATGCGCTGGCTAAACAAGAGCGAGCGCAGGTACAGATCTCCAATGCGCAAGTTCAACGAGCGCAGGCAGAGATTGCTTTGCTCGACTTTCAGATCGCACAAGCGCGCATGACCGCGCCTTTCGATGCACTCGTAGTGAGCGGAGATCTCAACCAGCGTATTGGTTCTCTGGTGAAACAGGGCGAAGTGTTATTCGAACTTTCACCCAGCGATCGCTTTCGACTTGCTATGTATGTCGATGAATTCCGCATCAATGATATACAGTCACACCAGCAAGGAGATCTAGTGCTGTCGGCCTTGCCGGATGAAAAATTTCCCTTTGTTGTTACTCGCATCAACCCCATGACCGAAGTGCGTGATGGCGCCACTGTGTACCGAGTTGAAGCCGAAATTTCCAGTGCGCAGGAATTATTGCGCGTTGGACTGGAGGGCGTTGCACAAATATATGTAGATGAGCGAAGTTTAGTAAGTATCTGGACACGTTCTTTGAGGGATTGGCTTAAGCTTCAATACTGGCGATTTTGGGGCTAATATCATGCGAACTGCGAAGGACGTTCCCGGGCGATGAGTGCTAACCTTTTTTCTAGAGACTGGTATCGCATCGCAGGCCTGAAACCGCGCCTACGGCGACATGTTACTGTTTCGCCTCACCGTTATCGAGGTCGACGCTGGTATCTATTGGAAGACAATGTTACCGGTCAGATTCGGCGCATAACCCCGGAATCTTACCTGATCGTCGGTTTGATGAACGGAGAACGAAGTGTCGACAGGTTATGGGAGTTGTCATCAAAACGTCTGGCGGAGGCAATGCCCACACATGAAGAGCTCCTTCAACTTTTGGCGAATCTCTACCAGGGCAACCTTATCAGCATGGACCTCAGTGGCGATATTGCAGAATTGTTTGAACGCGGTAAGGAGGCCACCCGGAAGCGCTGGTTAACTAAACTCAAATCACCCTTATCCATTCAAATTCCCCTTATCGATCCCGAACGTTTCCTGCGGGCCACCCAGTCATGGGTCAGGCCTTTTTTTACACCGGTGTTTGCCCTTATCTGGCTCGCGTTATTTGTAAACATGCTTGTGTTGGCTGGCCAACATTGGGATGAACTAAGCAAAAATGTGGGTGATCGCGTTCTCGCTGCCGATAATCTGCTGCTTCTCTGGTTGATATATCCGATCATCAAGCTTATCCATGAGCTCGGCCATGGGTATTGTGTCAAACGTGGCGGTGGTGAAGTGCATGAATTAGGGATCATGATCTTGGTGTTATTGCCCATGCCCTATGTAGATGCGTCCTCAGCAGCTGCATTCCCCGATAAGAAACAACGTGTACTTGTGGGGTCTGCCGGCATTCTCATCGAGCTGTTTATTGCCGCATTAGCTATGATCGTTTGGGTGAATGCCGAACCAGGCCTTATCAAATCGATTGCGTATAACGTCATGTTTATCGCTGGTGTTTCCACCGTTTTGGTGAACGGCAACCCCTTGCTGCGCTTTGACGGTTACTACATTTTTTCAGACTATTTTGAGCTTCCAAACCTCGGTCAGCGCGCTAATCAATACTGGGCCTGGCTAAGCAAGCGTCTATTATTTGGGATCAAGGGGCTGCCTTCTCCAGCCTATGATCGTCGCGAAGCCGCATGGTTGTGTGGATATGGGTTCGCAGCCTACATTTACCGCATCTTCCTGATGATCACCATCATCCTGTTTGTTGCGCAACAATACTTCGTTATTGGCGTCATTTTGGCATTGTGGTCGGTTATTGGCACCTTTGTATGGCCCAATCTGAAAAACTTGGCAAAAGCGTGGCAAGACAACGATATCAAGGGGAGCCGACGCAACCCCACCTTGGTGGTTGGGCTTTGTGCAGGTATTGTTGTGATCCTACTTGTAGCGCTGCCTTTGCCTCTTAGCACGAGCATTGAAGGGGTTGTTCAGTTAGGCGATTCGCGCCGGATTATCGCCAAGGAAAGCTGCTTCATCGCCGACGTTTATCAACCGAGCGGAGCCCAGGTCAGCAGGGGTGAATTGTTGCTCACATGCCAAAATAGAGAGCTTAATAAAGCATTGGAAGTGCTCCAACAACAATGGCTGGAAGCAAGTGCACAACGGCAGGGATATTGGGACGACCCAGTCAACATTAACATCTACGAAGAGGAGTTGACCCGCCTACAATCCGAAATTGATGAGAGCAGGTCTCGTATTGAAAGTCTTAAACTGTACGCAACAGACGACGGCACCTGGACTTTACGCAATGCAGAGGATCTGGAAGGTAAATACGTGCAAAGAGGAGAATTGATTGGCCATATTGCGAGTGATTACGCAATCCAGGTGCGGGGCATGATACCCGAAGCCGACATTAAACTGGTGAGGGAACGTGTGGAAAGCGTAAAAGCCATTAAAGCATCGCAACTAAGCAAAGAATGGCTACCAACAGACTGGCGGGTATACCCATCAACCTCTCGTCAGCCTGCCAGCAACATTCTGACAGAGAGTGGCGGCGGTGAAATTAAAATGAACCCAGAGGCTGATCAATCTGAGACACTATTACCGTATTTTCCGGTGCTGGTTGAATTTGAGCGTTTGCCAAACGTTTACGTAGATGAACGCGTGTTTATAAGATTTGAACATCCACCCGAACCCTTGGTTTTTCGACTATATCGCGTTATACGTCGCACGTTTCTTACGTACTTCAATGTCTGAATTTAGTCCACGTCTAGCCAAGCTCAACGGTTTACGCAATGAACAGCAATGGCGTGACAGTAATCGTTTTGACATCACTCTCGCCCGCAGCAAAGAGTATTTTCGAAAGCTTCGTAATCAACTGCTGCGCCGCGATGGCATGATCGTTAACGCCGTAATGATACGGGCTCAAGAGCTCACAAATCTCGATGATCACGCTCTCGAGCTTACCCTACAAAAATGCCGAACTCATCTACGTCTCTATGGTTTAAATGCAAAAAGTATTACCGAAAGCTTTGCACTGATTCGAGAAGTTAGCGGTCGCAGACTCGGCATGCGCCATCATCACACTCAAATTCGCGCATCATTAACGTTATTGCGCGGCGGCATCGCAGAAATGGCCACCGGAGAAGGCAAAACGCTCGCAGCGACACTTGCCGCAGCCACAGCTGCCTTGGCTGGTTTTCCGGTTCATGTAGTGACGGTTAATGATTATCTGGCCGAAAGGGATGCTGAAGAAATGCTGCCCTTGTACGAGGCATTGGGGATTACTGTTGGTATCGTTACGCACGATAAAAAACCTGATCAGCGAAAGCATGCCTACGGGTGTCACATTTGCTATTGCAGCAACAAAGAACTTACGTTCGACTACCTCAAAGATCTGCTTGTTTTAGGTCATCGCCGAGGTGTTCGTCCGTTACAGGCGGCTTTGCTCACGGGCGACAGCGAATGGCACAGCAAGTTACTGCTGCGAGGATTACACTTTGCCATAGTAGATGAGGCCGACAGCGTGTTCATTGATGAAGCACGTACACCTCTTATTATTTCTGGTGAAGAGAAGTTTGGAAGCAGGGAAGAAGAATTATTGCGTAAGGCCATGGATATAGCCGCCAAGCTCACACCTAAAACTGACTTTACAGTGGATCCATCATGCGCCATTCATTTAACAAGCAGGGGGCAGAAAAAAATATTGAATGTATGTTCAGAGCTTAGCGGACTATGGCGAAGCAGTTTTTACCGAGACCCTTTGGTGAAACAGGCCTTGACGGCGTTGCATGTATATAAGCTAGATAGCGATTACATTATTGACGATGAGGGCGCAGTACAGATCGTAGATCCCTATACTGGCCGTATAATGCCAGGCCGAAGCTGGGGGCAGGGTTTACAACAAATGATCGAAATTAAAGAAGGTCTTGAACTCAGTAAACCGCGTGAAACGAATGCCGAAATTAGTTACCAGAACTTTTTCAGAAAGTACTATCACCTTAGTGGTATGACCGGTACCGGCCGCGAAGTGGCGTCGGAATTATTGGACGTTTATCGGCTGCGCAGCGAAAACATTCCATTACTCAAACCTTCCCAGCGTCGCCAACGGTATCGTGAGGTATATGCCACACAAGATCAAAAATGGCGTCGCGTTGCCGCACTCACACGGGAGCTTATCAACAAAGGGCAAGCGATATTGATTGGTACCAATTCAGTCTCAGCTTCAGAAGCGATCAGCCAGGTGCTTAGGGAGAAAAAAATTGAACATCGGGTACTAAACGCGCGGCAGGACAAAGAAGAAGCAGATGTCGTATCACAGGCCGGTAAATGCGGTGCCGTGACAGTTGCTACAAGCATGGCGGGGAGAGGAACGGATATAAAACTGAGTACTGAAGCCAAGGTAGCGGGCGGCTTGCATGTTATTATTACCGAATTGCAAGACTCTGCACGCATCGACCGTCAACTGGCAGGACGCAGTGCGCGACAGGGCGATCCCGGGAGTGTTAGCCAGATTCTCTCCCTGGAAGATCCCCTGATAAAAAAAATGGCAGGTAGGGGACTGACAAAATTCATTGAGCGCGTCGTAGCACGAAAATTTCCGTTACCCCACTCACTGGGGTATCGAATACAGATTTTCTGCCAAAAAAAATGGCAAAAAGCCACTATCGCCAACGTAAGCAACTCATTAAATTAGACACACACAGGCAGCGCACGCTCGCCTTTACCGGAGAGAAAACATGAAGCACCTATGTAGAATTCACACCGCCCTGATCGTGGCCGTTGGATTAATGCAAGCATCGGCATTTGCGGCAGAGAAGCCGCTGGCCACATTGGGGTGTATGCTTGAACCCAGCCAGAAAGTGGCAGTAAGCTCTCCGGTGGCCGGAGTGCTTGACGAGGTTGGTGTTAAACGCGGCGATACGGTAAGGCAGGGTGATTTACTGTTCCAATTGAAGGCAGGCGTTGAGCATGAACAGGTAGCGCTTGCCAAAGCCAAGGCCGACTTTGCGCAACGCAAAGCTGAGCGCAACCAGGCACTCTACAAGGACGATATTCTCACCATGCATGAACGTGATGAAATTGAAACGGAGCTTCTCCTCGCTAAAACCGAATTGCGATTGCGAGAGGAAGAGGCAGCTTTGCGAACAGTAAAAAGCCCTATAAGCGGAGTGGTTGTGAACCGTCTCAACACAAAAGGCGAGTATGTAAATGTTGAACCCGTCATTGAGCTGGCGAATTTAAACCCCTTGCATATAGACCTGCTACTACCCGCAAGCTATTTCGGTAAAATCCAGAAAGGACAACTGCTGTTGATAAAGCCAGAAGCTGAAACAATCCCCAAAACGAGTGCCAAAGTAGATATTGTTGACCCTTTGATAGATCCAGCTAGCGGCACTTTTAGAGTACAGCTTAAAATGAAGAACCCGGATAATAAAATTCCAGCAGGTTTGCGTTGTTCAGCTCAAATGCAAGCGGATGAGGATGTTGCGGCACTATGAGGCATGTCACCAATGTTCTGCTGGCATTCATCGTTGGGCTATTATTGATTAACGTTTATCAGAATGCGCGACTTGAAGAACAGCTTGCTCAGCTAACAGGTTCTCAATCCAACACGCATTCTGTAAAGAAGAAGCTAGCAGAAGAGTGGGGCGACAAAGCGATTGATCTTTACAACATGCAAAACCACCAAGCGTTGTATGACTTGTTTCACCCCGACGCCAAAGCCAAAATCAGCACTGAGCAGTTAGCCTCGCAACTAAATAACTTGTTCAAGCTTTTCGGGCAAGTTGAGAAAATTGCGTTGCTTAATACCGTCAAAGTTGGCGAAAAAAATGGCGAAGCTTATTTTCAGTTTATGTACCAGGCGAAAGTCAGCAACCCTAAACATCAAAAAACCACTCTGGTGCTTTCTATGGTAAAGAATGCAGATGAGTATTCGCTGTATGGTTTCAAATTAAACGCGCGTCAGTCGCTAGATTAGATTTAATAGGTCAGCTGATTACACGCGAGAGCATATCAGGATACGAGGGGTGTTGCGGATGCTCGCGTATTGTTTGAAGAGATTAACTGCGCTCCAAGCACTCGTATTCACTGAAGTTAGTTGCGTGGCTGATATCGGCGAAGCGTTGAAGAACGCACCGGTTGGTAATTCAAACTCTGGCACAAAAGGGGGGAATCAATGGCTCCCCCCTTTTTTTTATTTGTCTCCGCGTTTTTTATGGTTAAGCGTCTCTTCTTAATCGTCTCACTATGCCTATAGCCAGCAAGCCGATTCCGAATAGACCCAATGAGCCGGGCTCGTATACCTTGATGGTTAATCCCACTACGGTGAAATCGTCGGCAAGCACCCACCCAGGGCTAGCAAAGGTGATCACATCGGGACGAAAAGCCCCCATTAAATCGATGAACTGGCTGCCATCGGTCTGATCGGAACTTACACCAAAGAATGTTTTGTCAAACAGTATGACGTTATCTTCAGGGCCCGGTAAATTTAGTTCGATCAGTCTGACCCTGCCGCGTTCGCCCTGACGAGTTGAGCCCTGAGGTGCCGCAAACAGCCCCGTCACCCACACTCCCGTTACGTAATAGTTGCTGGAGGGAGCGCCCCAGTCGAAGTCCAGTCGCAAGGCTTCGCAGGAGTCAATGGTCGTGTCGTTGATGCCGCAGTTTGAAGACTCAATACCCAGCCCACCTGTTGCATCCTGGTGCAATCTTGATCCTACGCGTCCCGTATCACCCATACGCGCGCCTTGGCGCGGTATTGCCGCGATCGCGCGGGCAGTCACGTTGCCGACGGTATGGCTGGCTTTCCCGTCAGCGCCCGACCAGGTCCTAAAATCAATATCTAGTGTCGGAATGGCTTGTATCGAAGTGGATAAAAGTAATAAAAGAACAGTCCCAAATAGAATGTTTTTATAATTCACCATGGGTCTCCTTTACAGGTTGATGGGCCAATAAAGGAGGCATAATTTGGTCCTAAGAATGGGTATTGGCTAAATATTAACCACATACGAAAAGTGAGCGCTACAGCCAGGGCTGAAAAGCGTAAATATTCTTGACGCCTAAAGGATTAATTGAAGGAACCGTTGAGACTATGTACATAAAAAAACGGCATCAAGTCGCCGAACTGAACCTGATGCCGCTAAGGAAAAACAACCTAACTGAACTTAAAAACCGGGCCGGCCTGAATCGCCCCGTCAATTTCAAATTCGATGGTGCTATATTAGTGGTAACAAGGGCGTAATCACATCGTCCAAAGGGCTTAAAAGTGAAACAGAAAGGATTAATTTCATGGCTTTTACGCTGCCACCTCCGGTAAAAATGATTTGCGCTGTAGTGGCTGCATACGTGATCAACCAGGTAATTCCTCTCAGGGTCATAGGCGCCCCTATCGCCATACCCTTGAGTGTGATCATAACTGGGCTTGGGCTCATTCCTATTGTGATTGCGCTTTGGCAATTTCGACGGGAGCACACTACGGTCAATCCCTACCGGCCTCAGCATTCCACTGCAATGGTCATCTACGGAATCTTTAAATGGTCTCGCAATCCCATGTATCTGGGTATGGCTCTGTTGATATTGGCTGCGGTGGTCTATCTCGCCAATCCGTTGAGCATGATTGCCTTGGCAGGCTTCGTTATCAATATGAACCAGACTCAGATTCGAATAGAGGAGGCCGCATTAAGCGCTAAGTTCGGCGATGAATTTGAGCAATATTGCACTAAGGTAAGGCGCTGGATCTAATATTTTAAGAGAATCAGAATGCGGGCTTGGGCATGTTATGCGCGACGCCCTGGTGACAATCAATACAAGTCTTACCCTTTGTCTTCTCGGGCGCATGTCGGCGAGCCGTTCGTTTATTTTGCTTGGCTACATCCATCCGCTCGAATGCATGACAGTTTGTGCATTCTCGCGATCCCGTTTCACGCATTTTCTCCCATACTCCCTGAGCCAGAGCCGGACGATGCTCTTCGAAGTTTTCAAGAGTGATGGTGCCCATGATCTTATGGTAAACGTCGGCAGTAGCGGCTACTTTGGCCGAGATCTTGGGCAGGGTTTCGCGTGGAATATGGCAGTCTGCACAGGTGGCAATCACACCGGAACGGTTCCTGAAGTGGATAGAATCATGGTATTCCTCAACTACCGTATCCATACCAATGTGGCAGCCATAGCAGAACTCGTTAGTGCTGGTGTAGTGCATTGCACCGTTATAGACAGGTAAAGCGCTGAACCCCACTATAAAAAAGAGCAAGCCTCCTAAAGGGACACCCAGCCGCCAACGTGCCTTCGGCTGCTTCCAGAGACGAGAAAACCATTCCTTCATAGAGAATACTCAGTATTGTTGAGCGTGGACTATTGCTGGCTTGCGTAGTATTCAGCAAGCGCTCTCAAATGCGTGGCTTCAAGTGTTTTCAATACCGCGATCATCGTGGTGTCACCGAGCCGTGTTCCATTCTGGTAGTTCTCCATTTCGGTGATCAGAAACCCTTTCCATTGTCCGGCCAGAATTCCCGAATCATCCTCGGCTACGCTGCCCCCCTCGGTATGGCAGCGTTCACAAAGTGCGTCGTGAATAGCCTTTCCCTTGTTCACTAAAGCCGTGTCGGTGGTCTGCTTAACCGTTTTGAATGGAAGCCGGGAATAATGCGCGATAATGGTTCGAAATTCGTCCTGAGAAAGACCTTCTACAATCGTTTTCATATCCTGGCCGTCATAGGTTCTTGCCACCCGCGAACCATCCACATAACCCAACAACATGGCTTCCAACGCAAAGGGCGAGATACCTGAGATCACAGGAACATCCTGCTTAACACCATCGTGACAACTATCGCAATCAGCAATGAGATCCTTTGTCGAAGCGAAAGTAGAAAGCAGGCAGCCGCAGGCAAATACAGTAACCATAAAGCTGTAACGAGCGAGCATTTTCTTAGCCATAAAGGTACGCACCATGTTTAGTTTTATGGCAATAACTATAGATAATTCAGGATTAATGGCCTAGGTGATTTTATTAGCCGCACTTGACCCAGGACAAGTGTGAGGCGAATCAATGGCGATAAAATGCAATCAAACAAAAATTCACAAGGATGCGCATCATGACATCACGTATCGCCCCCTCTCATCGATTCGGTTTACTCCGCCATCTTAGTGAACTGTCGCATCGCACCCGGCACCTGTGGCGCGACTTATTCAGTGTGTTCTTGATTGTCTTTCTCGTGGCATGTGGTGATGGAGATACCGGTCCTGCGGGTCCGAAAGGTGATGCCGGAGCGCCGGGGAACGCCAATCTCAGCCCTGAACAACTGGTTGCAAGTTTTGACTCTGCATCGGTTGCTAATGATGGCACCTTGCGAGTCGACTTCTCTGTAGTCGACGAAAACGGTTTTCCCTATCCCTATATCAGTCATTCTCAAGTGCGATTCACCGCAGCCAAATTAGTGGCGCCAGGCATCTTGGGTGCCGGGCAGGGAAGTGCCTGGCAAAGCTATATTAATCGCTTAGAGGCCGCACCGACGAATCCTGCGAATGGCAGTGGCACGCAAGACCAGATTCAAGCCACTTACGAACGTGATGGTAGCTTTACCAACCATGAAGACGGCACTTATTCCTATGTATTCGAGACGAATCTTCAGGCAGTGGTGACGCCGATTTCCGTCAGTTACGACGCGGACGCTTCACACCGCGTTGCGATACAAATCAGTGGTGGCGGAATACCGGTTGCAAACGCGAGTTATGACTGGCAGCCCTCGACAGGTTTAACCAGCGGCATTGTGACGCGCGAGATGGTCAGTACCGAATCATGCAACAGCTGTCATGGTGAATTAGCGTTGCATGGTGGCGGACGCAAGGATATTGCCTATTGCGTGACGTGTCATAACCCGGGAACGATCGACGCCAACAGCGGAAATACCGTTGACTTTAAAGTAATGGTGCACAAGATTCATATGGGCATGGATCTGCCTTCTGTGGGCGCGGGCGGCGAATATGCAATCTGGGGCTTTCGCGATCGCAAACACGACTACTCCGATGTGGTGTTTCCGCAGGATGTGCGCAACTGCCGGAATTGTCATGACGAGTCGAATGCGGCCACTCCCGATGCTGAAAACTGGATGCTGTATCCCACCGCTGCGTCCTGTGGCAGCTGTCATGATGACGTCAATTTTGAAACGGGCACGAACCATGTGGCCGGTGCGCGCTCCGATGCCGAATGTTCAACCTGTCATGTAGGCGGCACCAATAACCAGCTGGCCGTGGATTACGTACACGATATCGGCGGCTATGTAGATGCCAAAGAATTGTTAACGCTTAGAATGGATGGCAGCGCGCTTGATCCAACCAATAACGATGTGCAATTGAGCTTTTCGCTGATCAATCCGAGTGATAATTCGGTCTACACGACGCCTGCTTCGAGCATGGCATTTTTGAGTCGCGCCCGACTGTATCGCAATCCTGTTAATGACGCGACCGGCTATACCGATTCTTTCAATTATTTTGATATCACCGCATTAACCCCCGATGCTGCTGGGCAATATACGCTAGACACCGATATTGTGTTGGCAAGTGGTGAGCGATTGGCTTTCAGTTCCCGACTCCGCGTTTGCACCCATCCAAAAGACGGAGGATTGCTCGACTGTGCTGATCCGGACGCAGATAACGCCGGTGTAACCGCCGCCTGGGGTAATATCGATGTTAATGGCGATCTTTTGGCTGCCAGTGACGAACTGACAATGGGCGCCGATTACTCGCGCTGCGAAACCTGCCATGCCGATCCGACGATTGATGTACACGGTGGCGATTATTCCTCTTTACAGCAGTGTCGTGCTTGCCATAACAACTCCTTCTTGCGTAGCGTTGGCAACCTCGACCTCAAATTCATCATTCACGCATATCACGCCGGCAATCTAGACGATGGTGCAGGAGGCAAGGAATCCGTGCACTATCCAGACACCGTCACAAACTGTAACCAGTGCCATTCCGACAATCAGCTGGACCTCCCTCTCGCCGCGAATATTTGGGCACCCGAAACCGATACGGGGTTGTATACCAGTAGTACCGCATTTGTATGTGCATCGTGTCACCTGAGCACACAGCCGGGCGCCGTGAATCCTGCCGATCTTTCGCCACTGCCTGCTGCGGATCAGGCGGTCGTGGGGCACATGCTGCAAAACGGCGCGGTATTTAATGGATCTCAGGCTGCGGCGAATATTACCGAGTCCTGTTCCGTGTGCCACTCAAGCTCATCGCTCGCAGCCATTGATAGCGCGCATCAAGACTTAGATTGAGCGAAACCGTTCGCCGATTATTGACCGTGGCAAGGAGTGTTCAGTGAAGGGAGAGTCTTGTGCCTAGGAGGAGTTTACTGCTTGACAGCCCGATGCACGGTGTGTGTCGGGCTGCCGTGTTTTTATGCTTGATTGTTTCTACTCAGAGCGCATGGGCCATTGGCCCTGTTCCGAGTGACGAGGAAGTGGTCACACCTTATTCAGCCGCTGAAATTGAGCGCATTCTCGATAAAAAATTTGCCGATGGCAATTATTCCCGTACCGGCGCCGACCAGTGTTTAAGGTGCCACGATGCCAGCGGCGAACACAATGCAATGGGCATCTTTCACAACGTTCACGGCAGCCGTAAGTTGCCAGGCGGTCCCTTTCAAGGACTGCAATGTGAGGCCTGCCATGGCCCCGGTGGCGACCATACTAAACCGAGATTGCGCCCCGGAGAGCAACGCGAGCCCATGATCAGCTTTGGCAGCCAGGCGCCGGTGCCTGCCGACAAACAAAACAGCGTGTGTTTGAGTTGCCATCAAGACAAGCTAGATCATGCGTGGCTGGGTAGTGCACATCAACAAGCCGAGGTACCCTGTGCTTCGTGCCATGCCGTACATCAGGCTCGCGATCCAATGCACTCGGCCGACTCCCAGATTACAAGCTGTGGTGGGTGTCATCAAACCCAGCACGCCCTGAGTAAACTACCTTCTAACCACATGCTTCAAAGCGGCCAGTTGCAATGTAGTGATTGCCATGCAGCACATGGTTCAGCGAATCAAGCAGCGTTGAAGCACCCCACAACCAATGACAATTGTTACAGCTGCCATGCCGAAAAGCGTGGACCACTGCTATGGGAACATCAGCCTGTCACCGAAGACTGTAGTACCTGCCATAACCCGCACGGTTCCATCAACACGGCTTTGTTGACCAAACGCCCGCCGCAGCTGTGTCAGTCCTGTCACAGTGCATTGGGCCACCCATCTGTCCCCTATGGCACTAATGATCCGGTAGCGCCCTCTGCCTTGTTTGTTTCTGGCAGCAGCTGCGTCAATTGCCATAGCCAGGTGCACGGCAGCAACCATCCATCCGGCAAGTCGCTGCAGCGCTGAAGCAGGAGGTACTATTTATGCAGTTTCGATGCAAAGAAGACTTGCGCAAGGTGTGTGGTAGCAGTCTATTACCCTTCTTCATTGTGCTGGGGGCGTTTTGCCCAACAGCGTATGGTGACTACAATCTCAGCGCGGCCAACCTCGATCAGGTCGATACATCAAAATGGCGTTGCCGGTATTGTCCTGATGAAGATGGCTACCAAGGGTATGTCGCGGCAAGACTGGAATACAATAAAGACGGGGATGATGCCACAGCGCATTATCAGAACGCAGTCCTAAAAAATGACAGCGGCCTTGTCTCTTTTGATGCACAAGTAAAGGTGATCGAAGAAACTGCCCATACGCAGATTAGTGCCGAGGGGCTGGGTAAGGAAAATGCTTCTGTCGCGCTTGATCACGGGCGGCCGGGCACACACGTGGATTTCGATTACTCCCGCAGCACCCAATTTGACCTTGAAGGCGCCAAATCCATCTATGCTTCTCCTCAAGAAGAAGCTTTGACGCTGCCAAGTGCCTGGGCCCGGCAAAGCGACACCGCGGCAATGAGTCTTTCACCTCTCACGTATGTTCATAGTTATCAGCAGCGTGATTCGGTGATTGCCGGCGTCTCGCATGCGCTAGGCGAAGGTCTGCCAACACTTTCGCTCACGTTACGCCAACAACAACGTTCAGGTACCGACTGGACCTACGGCAGCATTTTGAATGACGTGGTCGCCTTGCCCTATGAGCGTGACGACCGCATACGTGAACTCACGGTGACGGCAGAGCAAACATTCTTGGCAGGCGAGGGAAGGGGGCACATCGGTGCCGAGCTTTTCGGTTCGGAATACGAAAATGATCGCCAAAGCATGATTTGGCAAAACCCCTTTACGATAACCTTGGCAGGGAGCGAAGAAGGTCAGTTGGCAAGAGAACCCGACAATCGTTACAAACGCTGGCAGGTCTATGGCGCCTACACGCACGGAGCGCATCGTTTGCGGGCCTCCTACAGTCGTGGCAGCGCCAAACAGCAAGATGCCTTTCTTCCGTATACGCGTAATACTCTGCTGACGACGGCTGCTTTGCCCGAAACGGATTACGCAGGGAAAGTTGTCACCGCACACACGCGATTAAGCTGGGCGTATCGCATTAATCGGCAATGGCAAGTGGAGAGCCGTTTCCGAAAGGATCAGCGTGATAACCAATCGCCCAAGGCCAGTTACGAACCCGTGTTAACCGACGGCATACTTCAAAGCCCCGTAGTTAATTCACTTTATAATCACGAAAAGACGCAACTGGAACTGGATGCGCAGTGGCGCTGGCGAGCGGCTACCCGGTTTGAATACACCTATTACTTTGAAAATATGCAGCGTAGTGGCGATGCCCAAGGTGAAGCGGATACTCAGGGGCTGCGTTTTCAGTGGCGCGAGAAGTGGTCGGGACACTTTAACAGCCGGGTATCGATACTGGCAGAAGAGCGTGATAAGAAGCGTGGGGGCATAGAAAGTTTTACCGCCGGTAATGCCTTTGCGCGCGAATTCACCCTCGCAGACAGGCTGCGCAATCAATTAGATCTGAAGCTCGGCTGGCAGGTCACACCGACCTTTGCCTTAACGACCAATGCCCTGCACCGCGATGATGATTATCGCCCCGCTGTACTGGGGGTAACGAAAGCACGCGAGGACGCGCTGGGCTATGGCGCAAGCTGGGAGGTCAGTCGCACGATGACCGCCGATATGGCAATGCAGCGCAGTTGGTCACTGTGGCGCATGGCAGGCAGCACCAGCAACAATTTGCCCACTTGGCAGAGTAGTCAAAAAGACCAATATGACGTGTTCAGCATCGGCCTTCGCCACCAAAGCCGCGAAGCAGAGGGTATCGAACTGGGTATACGCTATGCGCTGGTTAACACGCGTGGCGAAACCGATGTATCGGTGCCGGGTGAATACCATGATCGCTACAGTGACGGGCATACCGTCCAGACTTATTTGGACTACCCTTGGCGCCCGGCCTGGCGCCTGCGTTTCGAAACTTTATACGCACGCTTCAGATCCCGTGACCCCATGCTTGTCGGGATTGATGCGGTCTCGGATCTTTTGAGTAATGCGGCGATCGATGAGAATTACAGTGAATGGCTATTCGGCGTGCGTGTGCAATACCGCCTTGCGGAGCGCTAGTCACCAGAACAGTACTTTTGCATACTGGCAGATAGCGCGTTAACCCTCACTGTTTTTATGTGTCACTACAAGCTTTTGATAAAGCCCGCCGAATACCGTGGTTTTCTGCCACACAAATTGTTCACCATGGCTGGCCAGCGCTTTAATGTCTTTGCGCCAGAACGTCTTGGCGAAGGGCTCCAGCCAATCAAAGATGAGAGACATGAGCGGTTTCAGTGGGTGAAAGGCATGGGGTTTGTGGTAATCGACGATGACGAGTTTGGCCTTGCGTGGCAACTGTGACAGCAAGTTGTCGAGAATACGGGTTTTAACATCGTCGGGTACTTCATGGAGCAGGAAGTAACTCAGTATTACATCTGTCCCCACATCAACATGGCAACGGGATGCATCGCAACGGCGTATCTTGCTATTCTCACAAAAAGCCATTTTTTTGTTTGTCAGAGCAACCTGTATGGGCGCCACATCAATGACCTCTAGCCGACCGTCATCGCCCAGATGACGACTTAAATCCTTGGAAAAAGAACCGTAAACCGCCGCCGTCTGCAGTACCCTCTGACCAGGTTTAATCTCGGAAAGTGCCGCCGCCTTGAGCCTGTTGTGCTGGCACCAGAGAATCGCGCGTACCACCCACTCGTTATCGAGGCGATACACGTTGCGCGGATTAAGATAGCTCCAGTAGTAAACGCGACTCAAGTACGGAGGCACTGCAGGGCTAGTGACAGCAAGCGCATCTGTTGCCGCCACCGTAGTGACTTCAGGAGAGGTGTTGTTATCCCGTACCTCGATGTTGACATTAGTCGTTAAACTGGCTTGTTGGATGTGCTCCGTCATGCGTCCCTCACTGTTTTATTTTTCTTTGGGCATACATTGAAGACTATTTCACCGTGCGACTGTCTGATATGGATCAAGAATCAATCAACCAATTACCGGTTTATGCCTACGATACGATCACCTGTATGCCACCTTACCCAATGCACTTATATGTATGCACCATTTAAGTAATGGTACTGGCAATGCGCGCCATGTCAGTGCACTGGTCGAGCATTGAGTCATGAGGGTTGCTGCATAGGTTACTGTTATCTATGCAGTTATAGCTTTTGGAACAGAGGTTGCTGTTTAGCTTATGTCCGTACCCTTGGATTACCGGGCACCACAATTTGGAAAATAGAACGCTAGGGTTCCGGTTAGCACCGATAGCGAATCACAAGTGCTGGCGCCAGGTCCGAGAGCATTCGACCTCCACCTCTCACAGGCCAACAGTTTAAGGTTGCCTGCCTGAGGCATAGGTTACACGGCGGGATAAAAGCCCGGGAGACTCAGCTTGGCACTGCCAAGGGTACTCCGTGTCTTCGACACATATGTGTAATCAAAAGCTCCTGAGAGGTTCTTTCATGAAACGTTTTGCCGCACTGCTACTTACTCTTTCTCTGTCCTCAATGACCAATGCGTCAGATAGCTTCAAGATCTGCTGGTCTATTTATGTTGGCTGGATGCCTTGGGCCTACGGCGCCGAACAAGGTATCGTCAAAAAGTGGGCGGACAAATACGGTATCGATATAGAAGTCGTCCAGATCAACGACTACATCGAATCCATTAACCAGTATACCGCCGGTGAATTCGACGCCTGCACCATGACCAATATGGATGCCCTGACAATTCCTGCGGCAGGTGGCGTCGATAGCACCGCGCTGGTAGTCGGCGACTTTTCCAACGGCAATGACGGCGTCGTGCTGAAAGGCAAGAAAAATCTGGCCGACATAAAGGGACAAAAGGTCAATCTGGTCGAACTGAGCGTGTCTCATTACCTTCTCGCCCGAGGCCTGGAAACGGTTGGACTCAGTGAAAAAGACCTGACCGTCGTCAATACCTCCGATGCCGACATGGTTGCCGTATACGGAACCGATGACGTAACGGCCGTTGCGACCTGGAATCCACTGCTCAATGAAATTGCTTCGATGCCCAATAGCTACAAAGTGTTTGATTCCTCACAGATTCCAGGAGAAATCATCGATCTGTTGGTAATCAACACAGAAACGCTCAAGCAAAATCCTAAACTGGGCAAAGCGCTGGTTGGCGCCTGGTATGAAATCATGGCGAATATGCAAGGTTCCGACAGCACGGCCGTGGCCGCGAAAACCTATATGGCAGAAGCTTCCGGTACCGACCTGGCGGGTTACGAAGCGCAACTGGCCAGCACCGAAATGTTCTACACGCCAAAAGCCGCTCTCGCACTGACGAACAGTAAAAAGCTCGTTTCTACCATGGAAAACGTTGCTAAATTCTCGTACCAACATGGTCTTCTGGGTGATGGCGCACCCGATGCGGGCTTTATCGGAATTGAGATGCCCTCGGGTTCCTTCGGTGACACAAGCAATGTGAAATTCCGCTTCAACCCAACTTATATGCAAATGGCTGCCGACGGAAAACTATAGGCCACGCCGGGGCTTACGCGTTGCGCAAGCCCCGGAAATTTGCGCGGCCACATTTACCTATCGTCAAGTCGGTACGTCATGAAAAGATTAATTAATCAGTATCCCAACAAGACCCTGAAGACGTTTCTGGGGCTGTTACCCTTCGCGTTACTGGTACTCGTGTACATCGTGAGTTCAGAGGCACGACTGGAGGTAAACCCTAACGATAAGTTATTGCCCGGTTTTGGCCAAATAGGTGAAAGCCTCCAACGCATGGCGCTGGAACCCAGCAAGCGGACAGGCGAATACCTGTTCTGGCAAGATACCGCGAGTAGTCTCACTCGCCTCGGTCTTGGTGTGGCAATAGCTGCGGTAATAGGGCTTGTGATTGGCGTTATCACAGGAGCCTTACCCTTGTTTTCGGCATGGATGTCGCCTTTGTTAACCGTTGTTTCCCTCATACCACCTCTAGCGATTCTGCCCATACTCTTCATTGTGTTTGGTCTGGGTGAATTATCTAAAGTCGTGTTGATTGCAATTGGAATCACGCCGTTTATTGCGCGAGATATACAACGCAGAACACAGGAAATACCAGCGGAACAACTCGTCAAAGCCCAAACGCTCGGCGCGAATACTTCTCAAATATTGATTCGAGTAGTGTTACCGCAAATCATGCCCAAACTCATCGATGCCGTGCGTTTATCCCTTGGGGCAGGGTGGTTATTTCTCATTGCCGCCGAAGCCGTGGCTGCAACCGATGGCTTGGGATACCGCATCTTCCTCGTGCGACGTTACATGGCGATGGATGTAATTCTGCCTTATGTGGCCTGGATTACGCTGTTGGCTTTTTTCATAGACCTCGCACTCAAGGAAGCGAGTCGCCGAGTGTTTCCTTGGCATGCCCACGGAGCTAACTCATGAATGTTACCCCTCTGCACAGCAAATCCCCATTGATCGAAGCCAGAAATGTGTGGAAATCCTATGGTGAAAATGTGGTCCTGGAGCGTTTGAACCTGACCGTGCAGGAAGGTGAATTTGTCACCTTGGTCGGTACATCGGGATGTGGCAAAAGCACCTTCCTCAATATGTTGCTCGGCACAGTGCAAAGTACGCAGGGCTCACTGTTACTCGATGGACAACCCATCCCGCAGGAGCCGGGCCCTGACCGAGGCATCGTGTTTCAGCAGTATTCCGTGTTTCCACACATGACCGTGCTGGAAAACGTCGTGGCCTCTCGAGGATTTCAGCAGAAAGGCTTTAGCGGTTATCTGTTCGGTGCCCGCAAAAAACAGGCGCTTGAACAGGCCAAAGCATTGTTGGATCAGGTGGGCTTGTCGCATGCGCTGCATAAATATCCCAGTGAACTATCTGGCGGTATGAAGCAGCGGCTCGCCATCGCACAGGCCCTATTGGGAAATCCGCGCATACTCTTGCTTGATGAGCCCTTCGGCGCCCTCGACCCCGGTATTCGTGCCGACATGCACGAACTGGTGCTTACGCTCTGGCGCGAGCACAAGCTTACCGTTTTCATGGTCACACACGACCTGAAAGAGGGCTTTTATCTGGGTACGCGCCTGTGGGTATTTGATAAGTTGCGTCACGATCCGCACGCGCCTCAGCAGTATGGTGCAGGCATTACCTATGATTTGCCGGTGGGGCAACTTGATGAAGACATTTATCAGCGCATTGATGACGAGCTTCGGCCAGTAAAGGAACACCTCAATGCAGTGTCATAGAAATTAATGTTTTGGAGTTATCCATGAGCGAATATATCCGTTCAATCGAATACAGCACGCAGATGAAATCGGGCGCACACTGGTCGCTGCGTATGCGGAAAGGCAGCATTATGCGGCTTACCGACCTCACGGGCGGAGCGAACGTAGGAATGTTGTTTTACAACCCTGAGAATTTGCTGGAGCGGTACAATGCGCCCGACACTCTGAAGTGCCAGCACACCTTCAAGCTAGGAAAAGGCAATTGCCTGTATTCCGACATGGGACGTATCTTCGCTTCAATTGTTGAGGACTCGCTCGGCTGGCATGAAACTGTATGTGGCAATTCTCACGCCGCCCATGTTGAAGCCCAGTGGGGGATGCGTGATTACCAATCCGATCACAATGATTGGAAGCAGAACGGCCACGATGCCATGCTGGTAGAGCTCGCGAAGTATGGTTTAGGTATGGCCGACCTGTCGGCCAATATTAACTGGTTCAGTAAGGTCTTCGTTGAGGACAGCGGGCGCATTCAATTTGACGCCACTGCGCAGAGTAAAGGCGCAATGCTTACGCTGCGTTTTGAGATGGATACCCTGGTAGTTCTCCATACCTGTCCGCATCCTTTGAATCAGTCTGCGCGCTATCCTGAAGCTTGTGTGCATATTGAGCTGGGCATTGCCGAAGCCGTGCAGGATGACGATTTTTGTACACATTATCGCCCGGAAAACCTGCGTGGTTTCCAGAATAATCAGTTATACCAACTTGGCCAGGGAGTGTAAGCAATGCTAACCGAAAGCCAACGCAATGTGGATGAAGCCTTATGCCGGGAAGTGATCGCTGCCGGCGATTACTATATTGGCGTCGTGCAGGCGGGAGAAACGCTACGCATTTTGGATCTTGAAGGTAATCAGGCTGCTGACACCCTGTTCTACAACGCCAACAATCCCAGTGAGCGCTACAGCGCAATGGATACCATTCGCGAGCAGGGAAATGTTTACCTCACAACGGGTTCGCAGCTGCGCTCTAACGAAAACAATGTGATGCTGACAATTGTTGCCGATACCTGCGGCCGACACGATACCCTGGGTGGAGCCTGTGCCACAGAGAGCAATACGGTGCGCTACGACCTTGAAAAACGATGTATGCATGCCTGCCGCGATAGCTGGATGCTCGCCATCGCTGAAAATCCACAATTTTGCCTCAGCAAGCGGGATATCAGTCATAACATTAATTTCTTTATGAATGTTCCGGTTACACAAGAAGGTGGACTGACATTTGAGGACGGTATTTCCGCACCCGGAAAATACGTGGAACTACGCGCCGAAATAGACGTAATTGTTTTGATCTCTAATTGCCCACAGCTTAATAACCCCTGTAATGGTTATAACCCCACACCGATTGAATATATGGTGTGGGCTGCGGAAACCTGAGCAAGTAAACCGTCTTTCATGATCAATCAGCATTCCAAAGAAACTTCCCTCGGCGGACGGCCGCCGTTGTATACGTGACCGGGACGGCCCGGATACAGGTAGACCATGTTTTCAAAAGTTCTGATCGCCAACCGCGGTGCGATCGCCACGCGTGTGATTCGCACGCTCAAAGCAATGCATATTCAAACGGTCGCCATTTACGCCCAAAGTGATACCGAAAGTCTGCATGTGCGCCATGCCGATGTTTCCTACAGTCTGGGCGAAGGTGGGGCAACTGATACTTATCTGGATATGGATAAAATACTCACCATCGCCCAGCAGGCTGGCGTCGAAGCGATTCATCCCGGCTACGGGTTTCTGAGCGAAAATGCCGAATTCGTGCGCCGATGTGAGGCGGTCGGGATTGCCTTCATCGGGCCAACTGCCGAACAAATGCAGGTATTCGGCCTCAAACACAAGGCCAGAGCACTGGCGGAAGCCGCACAGGTACCTTTGCTGCCAGGAACTGCGCTGCTTAACGACCTGCCATCGGCAATGGTTGCCGCTGCGGAGATTGGTTATCCGGTCATGCTGAAAAGCACGGCCGGTGGAGGTGGTATAGGCATGCAGCGCTGCGATTCGGAACTGGCGTTGCGTGAGGCCTTTGATTCCGTGAAACGGCTTGGCGCCAATAATTTCGCCGACGATGGCGTGTTCATCGAAAAATTTATCGCCAATGCCCGACACATAGAAGTGCAGGTGTTCGGCGATGGTAACGGCGCGGCGCTGGCCATTGGTGAACGCGACTGTTCGAGTCAACGACGCAACCAGAAAGTGGTCGAAGAGTGTCCGGCACCCGGCCTTGATGCACAGGTGCGCGCCCAGTTACACCGCACCGCTGAGCAATTACTGGCGAGCGTGTGTTATCGGAATGCCGGTACAGTGGAGTTTATTTTCGATGCCGACACCCAGGCGTTTTATTTTCTCGAAGTAAATACGCGATTACAGGTTGAGCATGGTGTCACCGAAGAAGTGTATGGCATTGATCTGGTGCAATGGATGGTGCGCCAAGCAGGCGGCGAACAATGTGATATTGATGATTTACGCGCTGGTCTCAGTCCCAAAGGCCATGCCATTCAAGTACGTATTTACGCTGAGGACCCTTATCGGAATTTTCAGCCCTGTCCGGGTTTATTAAGTGCTGTTGAATTTCCATCAGGCGAAGGTATTCGTGTCGACACCTGGGTAGAAACCGGAATCGATGTCCCCCCGTACTTTGACCCTATGCTAGCCAAGATTATTGTCCATGCCGACAATCGCGCGTTAGCACTCGCCCGACTTGTGAGCGCGCTCGACCGGACGCACGTGTATGGCAGCGAAACAAACCTCGACTATCTATCTGAACTTCTGCGCGATGCGGTTTTACAAGAGGGAAGGGTAACCACTCGCTATCTCAATGACTTCAAATTTGAGCCCGCACGTATTGAAGTATTACAAGGGGGTACGCAAACCACGATTCAGGATTATCCCGCCCGTACCGGTTACTGGCACGTGGGTGTGCCGCCCTCCGGCCCCTTTGATAGTTTTTCGTTTCGCCTGGGAAATCGTTTGTTGTGCAATGAGGAATCCGCCGCAGGGCTTGAAATTACCATGCAGGGCCCGGCACTAACTTTCACGCGGGCTAGCCAGATAGTCGTCGCAGGCGCCAGTATCGACGCCTTTTTGGACGAATCTGCCATCCCGCTTTGGCAGGTAATTAACGTGGAAGCAGGCCAGGTGCTCCGGCTTGGCCGCGTGGCAGAGCAGGGCGCCCGCTCTTACTTATGTGTGCGAGGTGGAATACAGTGCCCCGCCTATCTGGGTTCGCGAGCAACCTTCACACTCGGTCAGTTTGGGGGCCACAATGGAAGGGCCTTACGCAGTGGCGATGTGCTGCATCTCAGCCCATCTTATGTGCCCGTTGAGCAACGGGTGCTGCCAGTCGAATGTCGCCCGATAATACCCAATCACTGGGAGTTACATGTGATTTACGGCCCACATGGCGCCCCCGATTTTTTCACCGACAAGGATATCGCCACCTTCTTTGATGCGGAGTGGAAAGTCCACTATAACTCCAGTCGCACCGGCATACGCCTCATGGGCCCGAAACCGGAATGGGCGCGTAAGGATGGAGGAGAAGCGGGTTTGCACCCTTCTAATATCCACGATAACGCCTACGCGTTTGGCACCGTTGACTTTACCGGCGACATGCCTGTCATCTTGGGCCCGGATGGGCCTTCTCTAGGCGGATTTGTATGTCCGGCTACTGTCATTCAGGCGGACTTATGGAAGCTGGGGCAACTGCGTGCCGGCGATACCGTGCGTTTTGTACCCGTGACCATCCAAAACGCCGCCCAGTTGGAGCGCGCCCAAATCAAGCAGGTATCCGTGTTATCGAGCCAGATCGTAAAAATTGAGCCAGCTCCCATCGATACGCCTGTGGTACACCGTTTGGCTGGCGCCGAGTATGGTGTTGAGGTTGTTTATCGCGCGGCCGGAGACCACTTTCTTTTGGTGGAATTTGGTGAGCAGGTATTAGACATCGCCCTAAGATTTCGCGCCCACGCACTCATGCAGTGGTTAGAACAGCATACGCTGCCGGGCATTCGCGAGCTCACTCCCGGTATCCGCTCCTTGCAAATCCACTATGACAGTCAGGCGCTATCAATCGATACGCTGATCGCCCACCTGGTTTCGGGAGAAACCGCATTGCTATCCAGACTCGATGAGCTGAGCGTCGATTCACGCATCGTGCATATCCCCTTGTCGTGGGACGATGAAGCCTGTCGCGAGGCAATCGAAAAATACGATCAGTCAGTGCGAAAAAACGCGCCCTGGTGCCCGAGTAATCTTGAGTTTATTCGCCGTATCAATGGTCTCGACAGTATTGAGGATGTAAAGCGCATTGTATTCGACGCGTCCTACCTGGTGATGGGCCTGGGGGATGTCTACCTGGGGGCGCCCGTCGCCACTCCCGTCGACCCACGCCACCGTCTTGTCACTACAAAATACAATCCTGCGCGAACTTGGACGGCCGAAAACTCCGTGGGCATTGGCGGCTCTTATTTATGCGTGTATGGCATGGAGGGCCCCGGCGGGTATCAGTTCGTGGGGCGTACGCTGCAAATGTGGAACCGCTATCGCGTGACCAAGGAATTTACACAACCCTGGTTGCTGCGGTTCTTCGACCAGATTCAGTTTTACGAAGTGAGTCATAATGAATTACAGGCCATACGCCGTGATTTCCCACAGGGTCGCTATCCGATCAAGATCGAAACCAGTCGTTTCAGCCTTGCCGAATACCAAGGTTTTTTGCAAGACAACCAGGCCGAGATCACTACGTTCCAGTCTCAGCGACAACGTGCCTTTGAAGCAGAGCTCGCTGAATGGCACGCCAACGGTCAATTTAACTTCGAGTCTGTAGAGGCAGATACGCCCGAACTCGACAACGCATGGCCCGAAGACAGTATCCTCATCGACAGCCCCGTATCGGGCAGTGTTTGGCAAACGCTGGTAAAAGCCGGAGAGCGCGTTGAAGCCGGTCAAATCGTAATGATTCTTGAGTCGATGAAAATGGAAATTCCGGTGCAGGCCCACAGCGCTGGCAAGGTCACACAAGTAGTACGGGAAAGCGGGCAACGCGTGCATGCTGGCCAGGTACTCGTCGTGGTCAAAGAATGAATAGCAACCACCCCCCCCGCAAACGAAGTAATTAAGCAAGTTGGAAAATGACATGCACACACACACAGACATGCGCATCTCTGCATTGCGCCAGGCATATCAGCAAGGTGATACTCGTCCTGAGTCGATCATGGCCGGAATTCGTGACCGGGCACAACGCTTTGCCGATCACAATATTTGGATTCATCTGCTCAATGAACAGGAGCAGGCCCCTTATCTAGAAGCCTTAAAGACCAAGGATATCGACGCGTATCCTCTTTGGGGTATTCCGTTTGCGATAAAAGATAATATTGATCTAGCTGATATTCCCACCACGGCCGCCTGCGAAGCCTTTTCGTTCAAGCCCAAGCAATCTGCCCGGGTTGTACAGCAGCTCATTGATGCCGGCGCGATTCCTGTCGGAAAAACCAATATGGATCAGTTTGCGACGGGTTTAAATGGTACCCGATCACCTTTTGGGGCCTGTAAAAACGCCTTTGATCCCGCCTATATCAGCGGTGGTTCGAGTTCAGGTTCGGCAGTCGCTGTGGCATTGGGGCTTGCAAGTTTCAGCCTCGGTACCGACACCGCCGGCTCCGGAAGGGTGCCAGCATGCTTCAATAATCTGGTGGGGCTCAAGCCTTCCCGAGGTCTCTTGTCTGCCTCGGGTATGCTGCCGGCCTGCCGTAGCCTCGATTGCATGACACTGTTTGCGTATACCTGCGACGAAGCTAACGCGCTGTTGGCCATCGCAGAGGGCGCAGACCCCAAAGACGCCTACAGTCGTGCAAACCCTTTTATCAATCAAGCGCGCCACTATGGCAAACGCTCCGGCCCTCTCAAAATAGGTGTATTGCCTCAGCAACAACTTAGGTTTTTTGGTGATACCCGTTATGAAGAAGCTTATCAACTCACCTTGGATACGCTAAAAAATGAAGACATAGAGTGTGTAGAAATCGATTACACCCCCTTCGATGAAGCTGCGCGACTCCTGTACGAGGGGCCTTGGGTGTCGGAACGCTATCTTGCCACACAACACCTCATCGATGAGCACCCTGATAAGATGTTTCCCGTGGTCCGCGACATCATTGCACAGGGTGCAGGCCCCAAAGCGACGGCGTTGTTTGCAGCCCAGTATCGCCTCCAAGCACTGAAACAGGAGTGCGATCGGCAACTGGCCCATTTGGATTGTTTACTTACGCCGACCGCTGGCACCTGCTTTACCATTTCAGACCTGCTTGCTGCCCCTATTTCGCGGAACAGCGAGTTAGGATACTACACCAACTTTATGAACTTACTGGATATGGCCTCCATCGCGGTGCCTACGCAAATCTGCGACCACGGCCTTCCATTTGGGATTACACTGGTTGGCCCTGCGTTTTCGGATCGGGCGCTTATGTCGATTGCCAGACGATTGGAAGATTCGTTCAGCTTGCCGATCGGAGCGCTGGGCATCAGCCCTGAATCAACACCATTGACACCTGTGCAAGATGCGCGCTATATCGACGTGCTGGTATGTGGCGCGCACCTGCAAGGCCTTCCACTTAATTGGCAACTTACCGAGCGTGGTGCCTGCCTTAAAACCAAGACATATACTGCGCCGGTGTATCGCATGTATGCGTTAGCGGGCGGGCCACCATATCGGCCTGGCCTGATTTTGGACGAAGAACGGGGCACAGAGATTGAGGTAGAGGTTTGGACTATGCCTGCCGAACAGTTTGGTAGTTTCGTAAATGGTATCCCCGCACCTTTAGGAATAGGTAAAGTACGTCTCGCCGACGGTTCGAGTGTAAGCGGTTTTATTTGTGAACCCTACGGCATCGCCGGCGCCGAAGAAATCACGCACTTAAAAGGTTGGCGTGCGTATTTAGCGCAATAGGGGGATATCAAGTGCGCGTGGTGATTGTGCCCAGCACAACCGCGCAAAGGCGCAAGCACAAGTGCTATGAAGTGCTCAATGATAAGAAATGAAAAGCACATGTTTTGTTTTTCATTTCCGTTTTCACCGCTTATGCTTACTCAGTAATAGGCCCCACCGTCATTCATATAAAGGAATTGCTCTTCATGAAAAGCGCCCATTTCGCACTCACGAAAATTTCGTTCCGTCGCTCTCTGGAACTGGTGTTGCTCGTCTTTTTATTACATGGCTGTGCGACACTGGGAAACGATTTCAACGCGAACGTGGTTGATCAATTGACGCCCGAAGTCACTAAAAAGTCAGAGGTATCTCAGTGGCTTGGGACGCCCTGGCGGGTAGGAAAAGAAGACGGTTTAACTGTCTGGACCTACGGAATCTACAAGTTTGGCGTATTCAAAGACGCCTACGCCAAAGATCTCGTGCTACGGTTCAATGAACGCGGCATTTTGCAATCCTATAGTTACAACACTACGGATCATAAGCCTCTTGAACAATAGTGGGTATTAGGTGGTCTATCTCACAACGTAGCGATGATCACAGTGTGCACATTGAACACACTTGGCAAGTGAAACCCAGAAGCTGCGCTTGCCTATCCATCACCCAAGGCTACCGCAATATGGTGTAACAACTGGGCTTTGCTCCAGGGTTTGTTGAAGCATTCAGCAAGTTGGGCGTGCTCCCGGGCGCGCGCTATGGCAGCAGTTTCAGCATGCCCAGTAAGCATAAGTTTGACAACCTCAGGGTATTTAGCGTGAACAGCGATCAAAAACGTATCGCCACGCGTTTCCGGCATTAACCAGTCCGAAATTATGACGATGAGACGATCGCCGCGGTGTTCTATATCGTCAATAATTTCCCAGGCCATGGCGGCACTCTCGGCCACTTCACAATACACACGATTGCCAAAAGCGTGTTTAATTTGTGCTTTCAAGCTCATCAGTATCGTGATGTCATCATCCACACATAAAACTGTTGGTTGTGACATATGGTTCCTCTTGGTGTAATGGTCTGGGTGATCTGGTTGGTGAAGAAATGCTGCCTGTGGGCCAGAACGCCCAAGCGCAATTTACCTTGGTGAACGCTAAATTTTAGCGCACTCATTTATCAAATTCAGCCCAGGACTCACATCGAAAGCCCATCTTTTGAAACAAATGGAGAAGCAGAGAGAAAATGTCGCTCTGTTTAACAGCGATAAAAAGTTTAGGCTACAGTGAAAAGTAACAATCAAATCATGGGATGGTTCTGAAGGAAGGATATTATGCGAATGACAGTACGTATTGTAATCACCCTCTGCTTACTGGTTGTCATTACCGCGTGTGGCGGCAATGGCGAGCAGCCAGTACCCCTTTCGACCTTCGAGCGCATCAAGCAGGAAGGTGTGCTGAGGTGGGGAGCGGATGTGATTGGCGGCATCCCGTATGTGTATGAAGACCCTGACAATCCCGGCGACTATATCGGATTTGAAATGGATATCGCCAATGAAATTGCCAAGCACATGAACGTAGAACAGGAAATGGTGATCAGGGCGTGGGATTCACTTATTCCCGAATTACAGAAAGGTAGTTTTGATATCGCAATGAATGGTATCGAAAACACCGTTGAGCGAAGCAAAATTGTGCAGTTTTCTGAACCCTATTTTGTCTATTCACAACAGATTACGGTACGAAAAGAAACCCAAGACATTAATAGTCTTGATGATTTACAGGGCAAGCGCGTGGCCACACTCTCGGGCACTGCGGCCGAAGATATTCTGCGGGCAACGCCAAACATCGACGTGCACATTAACCCTGAGATCATCTACAGCTATCAGGAATTAGAGGATGGCAGTGTTGATGCGGTACTTCTTGATACCCCTATTGCCGCCGCATACGGGGCGACTAATCCAAAATTCAAGAATGTGGGCGCTAGCTTTGCACCGGGCCATTATGTCATCGCAATCAGAGATGAAGACATGGCGCTAAAAGCCGCGGTGGATGAGGCGCTCAATGCCATGAAATCCAGCGGTAAGCTCGCTGAAATTTATCGCAAATGGGGCATCATGAACCCTCATCAAAACAGTATCGGCATCCATTAGAAAGCCGATGCAGTGAAAAGTGGCGTAGGCCCTGCTTCGGTGGCCCTGTTAGATGTGCATTTGTGTGATGAAAAATGATAAACGTTTTGGCAGGGAAGGGCGTTTATATGTTTAATACTATACGCTCCTAACATTGCCACCCAGACGCAAGGGCAGTGGCGTCAAGAACGCCTTGCTATATTGAGGATATTATTACCGATGAAGCCCTTTGGTATTCGGGGTCAGTTGATACTCATGGTAGTGACTGCCGTGGTTGCCTCGATTTTGGCCGCTTCCGTATTTATTCGTGAATTGGTTTACGACCATATTATCGACCAGAAAAAAACCACGGCAGAAATACTCACAGCGTCAGTCGTACACGATATCAAATACGAATATAACCATCGTAAACAGGTGGCTATCAATTCCATCATCAGTAAATATCTTACCTATTATCGCATCATCAACGAGGTGCATTACTATGCAGCGAGTAGTGAGCGCGTGTTCGATGTGTATGCACCCAGCATCACCGTTTTAAGTGACCATCCCAGTAACGACCCTACGATTCTTCAGGCTATTGAAAAAGCTAAACCAAGCCTGGATATCTCTGAATCACCTGATGCGGGTTTGAGCATCCGTTCCATAGCGCCGGTATTGCAGGGCAGCCAGGTGATAGGGGCGGTCGTGATCACACTTTCGATAGATGATATCAACGCGATCATGGCAAAGATTGAGCGCCGTATTTATCTCATTATGTTGGCGGTGCTGGCGGTGGCTATTGTTGTGATGTTTGCCTTTCTGCGTTCAAACCTCCTCAAACGATTAACCCGCTTAATACGTATCACTCGTGAAGTCGCCAAGGGTAATTATGAAATCAAAATCGATGACCCGCGCATGGACGAACTCGCCTTGTTGGCACAATCGTTTGACCATATGACCGAAAAGCTTAAGTCTTCCCGCATCGAGATCGAAAATCACAATCGTGAGCTCGATCAGAAAGTGAAAGATGCCACCGCTGAGCTTACGCGTGCATACGAAGACCTTAAGAATACTCAGAGCCAACTAGTATTGAATGAGAAAATGGCTTCTTTGGGTTTGTTGATTGCGGGTATCGCTCACGAAATTAACACCCCCGTGGGCGCCATCGCTAATATGTCTGCTCACATGCGCGATATTGCCAGAGAAATTCCCGACATACTCGTTGCCTGTATACGCGAAAAAGTGGATGCAGCGCGGATGTCATCATTACTTGAAGAACTTACGGAGACCGCCTCGGTGATTGCCTCGCCGCCTTCTCTAAAAGTGCTGCGCGACATCGAAAATGAATTACGTAAGGCGGGAATCAGCGAGCCAAGAGATCGTGCCAATACATTGGCAAGCTTTCAGTTTGTAGAGCGTGATAAAGTTCGCGCATACCTGGATTGTTTTACGTCAGATGCCAGTTTCAAGCTGTTTGAAGCCACCGGCTACATCGCCAACGCAGCGACTATCTGTGGCACTAGCTCTCAAAAAATTCAGGACATTATCCAGGCGCTTAAATTCTATGCCTACACCGATGCCGACCGCATTGTACAAACCAACCTGAACGAATCCATCGAAACCGCATTAGTACTCAACAAGGCGCGCCTGAAACATTCCGTCGACGTCCGACTATCGTTAGACCCGCACCTTCCTGATATTCCATGTACGAGTGAAATACATCAAATCTGGACGGTACTGATCAACAATGCGTTAGACGAATTTGAAAGTAAGGGTAACGAGTTCAGGGGTATTATCGAAATTCGCACTTATTCCGAAGGCCAGTGTGCCAGCGTGAGTATTGAAAATAACGGAGGCCAAATTCCGCAAGCCATCATCGATAAGATATTCGATCCATTCTTTACCACCAAAGATATCGGCAAAGGCACGGGGCTTGGTCTTTCCATTGTAAGCGGGATTATCAAAAAACACGGTGGCAGGATCGATGTGGAGACTTTCGACCACCATAGCCGTTTCATCGTACACATACCTTTTGCGGGCATTTCTGGATTCACAGAAGAGACGTGACAAGGTTTTAAACGAAACTGAATGAGCACGAATTCTGGCAAGGTGCCTTTTAAAGTTCCCCCTTTTTGCGCAAAAAACGAGTACCGAACTTCCCGGAATTTTGGGATAGGACACGTTTAAACTGCGCGAGCACGCGCCATCTGATCACTTAACTTAGTCGGCGTTAGTAGGTAGATTCAACATGCCTTTGACCCAAAGGCCCCATTTAGATCCGTCTGAGGAAGACCAAACATCACTTTTATAATGCGGGCTTTTGTACCCACCAAACACCCAAAGATTATTATTGGATGCGACAACAGGAAAACCGTTACGTGCACCAAACGCGGCATCGGCAGTCTCTTGCTCCCATGCAATACCATCATTAGAAGACCAGACGTCGTTTTTAAACTGCCCCTCGGAACCATTCAACTCAAAGCCACCAATTACCCAGAGTTTGTTATTAAATGCGACCATTTTATGGTCGCGTCGTTCGGAAAAGATAGTGCCCGTTGTGGTCACTTTAACCCAATGAGCAGCATCGTTAGAAACCCAAACATCGTTCATGGTATTCATTCCGCCCATATAACCTCCAACCAGCCACAGCCGGTCATCAAATACAGCGACTGTATGCCCCCAGCGCGATTCAAAGATTCCGTTTGTAGTTACTTCCTCCCATTGCACACCATCGTCCGAGGACCATACGTCTCGGGTTCCGTTAAATTGACCCAAGGCACGACCACTAATCACCCAAAGCTTATCCTGAAACACAACGACTTGATGCTTTATTCGTGGTTCAAAAATAGTGTTATTGGTGACGACTTTACTCCAGCTTACTCCATCGTCAGAAGACCACACATCACCTTTAAGGCCATCCGCATCCTCACCACCAATCAACCAGAGTTTATCTTTAAAACTTACGACTTGATGCTCTTCTCGTGCACTAAACTCAGCACTATCAGTTCGCTCGACCCAGTCAATGCCATTAGAAGAAGACCATACGTCGTTTTTTTTACTTCCGTCATTGCCACCGATCAACCAGAGTTCTTGGTTAAAATATACAATTTGATGGCCAAACCGCGCGCTATACCCCGAGGGCAATAAGGTAGGAATACCCCAGTCAGCGCCATTATCTGACACCCAAACGCTCCCCGCACCCCCATGACTGACAGAAAAAAACCATAATCTGCTGTCATAGGCGACGGCGTGAGCACCATGAGTTGTGGAGTTAAATTCTGCATCTTGATTTCTTCGTACCCAATCAACGCCATTATCCGAGGACCATACATCGTTTAATGGAACGTTTGCCATCCCCCCAATGAGCCACAGTTTATTTTCAAATTCGACCACCTGATGCTTGTAGCGAGGAGTAATGTTCTGTGTCGCCATCGAAGACTCTGACGTCCATTCAATGCCATCCGCAGAGGACCAGACACCATTATAATTTACTTGGTCATATCTACCGCCAATCAACCAGATTTTGTCATTAAAGGCGACGATTTGAGCACCTTCTCGAGCGGGAAAGCCCCGACCACCTGTAACAACTTGAACCCAATTCACACCATCAACAGAAGACCACACATCATTTTTTAGGGCAAAATAATCCTTACCGCCAATCAGCCATAGCTTATTCTGAAATACCAAAACGTGGTGCTCACTCATACGCACGCCAAACTCGGCAAGGGGTGTTTGTTGAACCCAGTCAATACCGTTAACCGAAGACCAGACATCACCATTTGCAACATTGCCACCGCCACCAGCGCTCGTACCACCAATCACCCAAAGCTTGTTCTTAAAGGTGACAACTTGGTGTTCAGTGCGCGCACTGAACGGGGTATTGGCAGCGGCTTGCAACCAATTTACGCCATCTGTGGAATACCAGACGCCAGTCTTTAACCGATAATCATCGTAATCCATCCCACCAATTAACCAAAGTTTACCCTTGAACTCTACAACTTGATGACCTGCACGGTAGGGAAAGCCCATTGGATTTTTGGAATTAAGTACGGCCCGACTGATTTTGTTGTCATTTTTCAGCGCATATAAAGCCTGTGAGTTGAGCGTTAGAGCAGTATCTTCTACCGTATTGCCATCGAGAATATTCATCTGTCCGGTATCGCAGGTAGTGTAGTTACTAAGATCGCACTCAACATCCCTACTGCGATAGAACTCCAAGCCATCAGCACCCGAACCGAAGCTAATATCGGTACCGTCTTCCCTGATGACAGCGGTATAATCAATTGTTTCGGTAATCGAGGACGAACTGCCTCCCCCTCCGCCGCCTCCACAACCGACTAGTGATAAACCGGTACAAACTAACAATGCGATCAAGCACCGCGAATTAAACTGGGTCAACATGCATCTATCCTGAATTAGTTTATTAGTCTTATTCTTTGACTGAATAGAAGCGCCAATACAGATCACTACTAACCGTCGTGTACACCGATGCCTTAATAAATCAGCCAACATTACTTTACAAATATGGTAGCCTCGGCAAATGGCGATCAAAAAATAGCCAGCAATATATCCCAATACAAACAAAACATAAATATCTTTTCATTCTTTAAAGGAATAACACGGAAAACGGGAAAAGCATGAAGCAACCACCCATCGGCCATTTATCCTCGCGTCTCAGACCACTGCTGGAAGATGCGATAGGGTAAACAGGCCGCTGTGTACGGTAACCTCTGCCGCGATTTAAAACCAATATTCCATGAATATCTTCATCTTGCAGCCTGAGTGAAAATTAAGGCCGGAAGTATGATATCAAGAGTACTGTGTGGTCCTTCATAACTTTAATGATGTCTCCAATCATCAATGAATGATTTGGATTCATCCAATAATTTATACAAATTGGTAAGGGTCAGGTTCATTGAGTACGAATTGGTTCGCTTGGTAAATGTATGGATGAATCAGTTATCAGGGGGAATGATGAGGGGGTGTTCCTAGTTTTCGTCTTGAAAAATAAGTGGGGCGCAAAGTTAAGATATGTTTATTTATGTTACTGGATGTATTAGATTGGCGAAATAATAATCAAACCGGAAAAAGAATAATGATAACAACCTTATTTGCTAGGCCAAAAGTCCTTCTGTTCATGTTTTTTCTAAGTCTCATTTCCTGCGGTGGCGGTGGCGGTGGCGGTGAAACGATTAGTTTTCGTGTGGTATCAACCGAGCCTCAAAATTTAGCCGAAGGTGTAAATAGCAACAGCCCTTTAAGCCTTGTATTCAACAAAGATATTTTTTCTGAATCATTAGACTCGCCGTCAAGCGCACCGTTGTTCACTATTGTTGATGAGTTCGGCGACAGAGTAGATGGTGAGATTTCACTTGAAGATGCGAAAACTGTCTCTTTCACTCCTAATAAGAATTTAGCGCTGCTAACGCGCTACACGGCAACTCTCGCGTCTAGCATTACCGACTTGTCGGGTAATCCCTTGTCTGAAAACTACAGTTGGTCTTTTACAACTACAGATGGCTCTTGGCAGAACGAAGGTACTTCAAGGAGTAGTAATGTCGATTTAGAGTATCCGGACGTGGCGATCGACGGCGAGGGCAATGTATTTGCCGTGATGACTGAAGATGAGGGTAGCGGAGTATATTCACTTAGATGGCCAGTTGGGAATGACGCGCCTGAACTTGAACAATTAGAAGACAGAAATAGTACCTCGACTACCAGTACGGATGCTCGCATCGCCGCGAATGAATCCGGATATGTAGTCGTGACATGGCTAAGACGTGGAACGTTTAATGGAGTCAATACAATTCTTCCCCATTTTTATATTCCGCCTAATGATGGTGGGAGCTTCGCGTCGGGGCTCACTCGTTATCAGATTAATGAAAATGCGAGTAAGGTTATTTCCACCCACTTTAATAATCTTTCCAGAGCTTTTGTAATCTGGTGTGATTCAAACGGAATTCAGGTCCAAAGAGGTTTGTGGTCGGTTTCGCGTCACAGTCTGGATGGATTATGCAGTGCTCCGAAAATGGTAGCAGATGCCAATAATCATTCTCATGTAATTTGGCTTAGTACTGGTCTTAATGGTCAGGATGTAGCCACGGCGCGCATTTTAGATGAAGAACCCTCTACCATAGAAGAGGAAGAGTTTATAGACGGTGAAGAGGGCACAGATTCTTATCCTCAGCTAGCGTCGTCAAACGGGCCTGTCACAGATAAGTCGGTAATGGCGGTTTGGTTAAAGAGAAGCTCAAACGGGTCCACGTATACGGTGAGAGCAAGTGGTTATGGGTCAGATAATAATTGGACTGGGTCGTCAACTATCAGCACTGCGAGCGGTGGTGCAAACGTTGCGCCAAGCGCACCCGGCCTTGCGATGGATGGCCGGGGCAATGCGATTGCAGTGTGGCTTCAATCTGAAGATGACACTCAAATTAAAAGAAGAGTTTGGCAAAGCACTTATACGGCTGGTGAAGGTTGGGGTACACCAACGCAGATTCAAGACGATCAGTCAGTTTGCAGAGCTTATGACCCCAAAGTGGCAATGAGCAAAAATGGGCATGCCATCGTAGTTTGGGGTGAGCTTTGTAACAATAGCCCGGTACTGGTGGCGACACGGTACACACGAGGTGCGGGTTGGAGCGATAACCAACCCCTTGCAAGCGAGGATTTTGGGAACCCCTTCTGGAACGGAAAACTTGCAATGAATGAAGATGGAAGAGCTGCAGTAGTCTGGCAAAGAGTACGAAGCTTAGGGTCAGATTCAACAGATATTGTAGTTAAGGTATTCAGGTAGGCCTGTTTGGCTGGATCGTTTTCGTAGCATGTTGCACTTATAGAATGACACGGAGTTCGCTATGTTCGTTATTGGAAATTTTTGTCAAGTATGTAGCAGGATATTATCGTTTTCTTGCTTAATTTTTGTTCTAGCTGCTTGCGGGGGTGGTGGGGGCGGCGAATCTGCGGCAAACGAATCTACAAGCGGCGATTCTAGTGGTAATGATTCCACAGACGATGATTCTACAGATGGCGAATCAGTCATAAGTGTACGGGCCATAGTAGGTGAGGAAAGCACGCAGTTAACATTTGGCTCTGCAGCGGACGGTTTTCAGCTGTATCGGAGTACTGATCTAGACTGTGATCTGGAAGAGTGGTCAACCTGTGATAATGGCCAAAGTGATATTCTTAATGGCGAACCTATTAGCGATGCAGCACTAGGCCATTCCAGGGAAGCTGTTTATAGCCTAGAAAATGGCAGTGAGCGCATTAAGGTGATTATTAACTCACAGACCTTCCCTAAGAATGGATATGACCAATCTCAAATTGTCTCATTCAATGAAAAGCTTTGGCTCATCGGCGGAAGCAACAATCAATCAGTTTGGTCTAGTTTTAATGGTTCGGACTGGTTGCTGGTTACAGACAGTGCTCCATTCGACGCGCGTCGTGATCACCAGTTGAAAGTGTTTGATAACAAAATTTGGTTGATTGGCGGCCGACACCCTAATGCTACTAATACTATCAATGATGCTAGCAGTTTCTATAATGACGTTTGGGCATCATCTGATGGGAAGAACTGGGTGGAAGTAACCGATGCTGCTGCATTTAGCGGGCGGGCCGCCCACCGTTTGCTAGTTAATAACAACGCACTTTTCTTGATAGGGGGCTACGACAGCCAATCAAATAATTTAAGCGACGTCTGGTCCTCCACTGACGGAAAAGAGTGGACGCGCATGACTGCAGCAGCAGAATTTGGCAAACGCATGGCTTTTGATGCAGTCGCATTTGATGGCCGGCTCTGGCTTGTCGGCGGGTTACAGACCGCAGTTACCTATGTCAATGATCACGCATACCGAAACGATGTATGGAGTTCTACCGACGGTACAATGTGGAGTCAGGAAACAACCGAAGGGACTGTTTTCAGTGAAAGAATGCACCACAAAGTCGTTGTTTATAACGGAAGTATGTGGCTCGTCGGTGGGGAAAATAATGCTGGCTTAACCCAAGATGCTTGGGTTTCCGCCAATGGTAAGAACTGGCAGCAGCCGGAGAATAATAATCCACCTCCTCCTGTTGCGAGAAACAGTTTAGTTGTATTTGATCAGCGATTGTGGTCATTGGGTGGCTATGAAGCAGATCGCACTACGAGTGCAGAGAACAGTACATGGTATCTGAGCGACAATGGTTATTGGACAATTCCTAGTTTTCGTCAAGTGTATGAACGAAACTTTGGTGCCCGCTCCGGTCATCAAGTGGTCAGTTTTAGAGATCAACTTTGGTTAATTGGTGGGGTGGATTTCGATGAAGTGGCTAAAAATGATGTCTGGTCTTCTTCCGATGGCATTAATTGGACGTTAAAAAAAGACAGCGCAAACTTCAGCTCACGCTATGGGCATCAAGTTGTGTCGTTTAACGATAAACTCTGGTTGTTTGGGGGGAAGGCAGGTTTACTTCAGGATAGTTTAAGCGACCTATGGTCGTCTGATAACGGTGTCGACTGGCAGCAAGTGGAGGTCGGTGATGCGTTTGCTAACACACAGTTAATCGGCCATCGCGTGGTGGTTTTTAAGAATAAAATGTGGGTTTTAGGTGGCACCACCGCGTCCGCTGAAACTATTATTTGGTCCTCCGATAACGGCACCGAGTGGGAAAATCGCTCCTTAGATGCAGAAACTGATGGCGGGTTTGGTAATCGTTTCTATCATGAACTGGTGGTTTTCAATGATGAACTCTGGCTTGTTGGTGGAATTGTACATGCAGACAACAATGAAACCTTCACAAATGAAGTTTGGAAAAGTTCTGATGGCATCAGTTGGAATAAATTAACCCCGTCGCCCGAGTTTACGGCGCGTGCCTATCACGAGCTGACAGTTTATCAAGATAAACTTTGGATAGTTGGAGGTAGGGTAACTGACAGCATATTTGGGCAAGAGATCGCGGTTGATAATGGAGAGGTCTGGTCGTCGTCAGACGGTATAACGTGGCAACCTGAAGCAGGGATAGATCCTCGTGACACGCATCAGGTGGTCGTTTTTGACAATAAATTAATATCGATTGCTGGCCGAACGGATGAGGTAAGTAACTTTGGTGAGGTCTGGGTTTATGGGGACGAGACCGAGACAAAGATGTGGGGTATCGCGGTTGATTTAGAGTGGCCACGGTGAGTACGAAAAGATGTCTGGGCTGAATGGTGGCTTTAACCGGGAAAGGAACGGCTAGAATAGATCAGCCCGGCCAATAACCTACAACTGGATGTGAAATTAGGATTATGGCGGGAAATGATATTCAGGAATTAGTGGCATTGCGGCAAAGTATTATGAGTGCCAAAGAGATACCAAGTGATAAATAGAAGAATAGTATGAGTTTCGGACATGAGGATGATGAGGGAGCTAAGTTTGGTGACCGGCAGTCTCGTCCATGTGATGGTTCTAATATCGGGGGAAAGGTCA
>JBFHUL010000022.1:0-41014 GCA_041590075.1 Oleiphilaceae bacterium | reverse complement strand
ATGTTGATCGAGGTGGGTGATGATGAGGAGCCAGTGGATCAGTCAGCCGTAAAGAATGCGCAGGCCGCTGAAATTAAGGGAGGGCCACTTGCCGTACGTGCAGCGAGACTGTGTCGGGAGCCGGAATTTTATAACTACGTGTCGCACACAGCATGGTACAAGCACAAGGCGAACTACCCGACACCAGAGACTGCGTGTCGAGGTTTTATTCTCAATTACTGCAACATCAGCACCCGCAAGACGCTGGATCATGACGCCAGTGCAGCGGCGGCATTCAAGGTCATTCTGGGCGAGTATCTGCGATGGAGTGAAGCAGCATGATAGACGTAAAGCCAGATGCTGTATGGACAACCGAAAGAAAGTTTCGCCGAGTCATCCATGTTGTTGGCGACCTTGTCTGTTATTCGGTTGGCGGAGACCGTAACAGGTTCTGTTTAATAAAGACCTTTGATCGGTGGGTAAAAAAATGCCGCGCGAAGGATGTAACCAATGATAAATAAAAAAGAACCGATCATAGTGCAGGCGATCCGCGATTCGGCGAACGATGAGAGCTGCACACTAACCTTGCCCGGTTGCCGCAATGACCGGCGCACTGTGGTGTGGTGCCATTCGCCATTACTGGAAGACGGCAAGGGAGCGGCACAGAAGGCGGATGACATTTTCGGTTGTTATGGTTGCAGTCATTGCCACGATTTACTGGATGCGCGTCAGCGGCTACAGGGGCTGTCACGCGAAGAGATCCTGTCGGAGTTTCACCGTGCCATGAAGCGATCATGGCGGCGACTCTGGGATCGTGGAATCATAGGAGCAAAGTGATGGCTTACCCGCACTACTACTACGATGACCCCGCCAAATGCGTACAGGTCAGGGAGGAATATCAGGTCGGCTGCCTTGGTTGCGCCAACCGGGTGAAGGAAGATCTGGACCCGCGCAGGCAGTGGCGATGTCGAATGGCGCAAGCGGTATTCCCTGATGGGGACAACCTTAACTGCAACTGGTGGGTGCGTAATGGCAAACAGTCCAACAGTGAATAGCCTGAAGTGGCTGCGTGATGCCGGGTACCGGTCTCAGGTGGTTGAGAAGTGGGTGCCACACGCCAACGTGCGACAGGATTTGTACGGCATCATCGACATCATCGGGATACATCACGAGACTGGTGAGGTGCTGGCTGTGCAAGCCACAAGCTATAGCAATGTCTCGGCCAGAGTAAAGAAGTGTCTGGCATCTGAAAACCTTGAACTGATCAGGAGGGCCGGATGGAAGCTGCAAGTGCATGGGTGGCGAAAGAAGGGGGCGCGATGGACAGTCCGCACGGTAACAGTCTGAAGTGGGGGAAGATGAGCCTGAGAGAGCAGGAGGATGCGCTGGAGGTATTGCTGCTTCGATGGGCGTCATGGTGTAACAGCGGGTCAGGGGTGTCCGAGTGCAGAGGCTACCCGCACGAAACCCCGATAGCCCGGTGCATCCGGCTTGGTCCTGCAGCTGGTCACGCAGGTCGCTCCGGGGGGTACGGTACCAGCACTGATTGCGAGGCGGTAGAAAAAATCATCAACCGGATGCCAGTGAGGTCGCGAAAGGCGGTCGTGTACAAGTACGTGCATGGTGTGGTGGATGTAGTCGGCGCTATGGCCCTGCACACATCCAAGGCGACCTTTCAACGGAGGGTACAGGCAGGCAGGGACTGGCTGTTACTGCAGGATGAGATCGCGGAGATAGCAAAATGATTAACGTATCGGGTTGAAAAAGTAACCCGCCTACGCGTAGGCGTACTACGTTTACGCGTAGACGTCATATAAATTCCCCTCAAGTTGACTTGAACGTGTGAATTAATTGCCAACCTATTTTTTCACACGGAGGAAGAGCTATTAATTAAGAACAAATAGTACTTGCAAATTGGGCCGAAAAGTACTAAATTTCATATAGCTTGGCATGGTTGCCCCACGGCAGCGGCCAAGCCGGGGGCTGCAGGGCCGCACTATCCCGGCCACCCCATTCTGCAGCAACCATTCTGACCCGCACCAGAGCAATCCGGTGCGGGTTTTTTATTGTCACGAGGAAGAGCCAATGTACAAAGAATTGCTTATCGGCTGCGGCAGTAAATCTGAGAAGGCGCTTTATAAGCACGGCCGACCATTCTTTGGCGAGGGACTCGTCAGGCTAGACATAAACCCAGATCATAAGCCGGACGTAGTGTGGGATCTGGAGCAGCGGCCGCTGCCATTTGAAGACAATGAATTTGATGAGATCCATGCTTACGAGGTATTGGAACACGTAGGCAGGCAGGGGGACTACCGGGGGTTCTTTGAGGAGTTCTCTGAGTACTGGCGAATCCTGAAGCCGAACGGGTGTATCTATGCCACTGTCCCGCGCTGGGATTCGCCATGGGCATACGGAGACCCCAGCCACACGAGGGTTCTCCCCTTGGAGTCGCTGGTGTTTCTGGACCAATCACAGTATCAGGTGCAGGTAGGTAAGACAGCAATGTCAGACTTCCGGTACATCTACAAAGCCGATTTCAGGACCGTCCACGTGGATGATGAGCATGAGCATACGGTGGGCTTTGTGCTGCAAGCGGTCAAGGGTCAAGCAAATATTGAAAATGACTGATAGGTCAACGGGTTACAGACGAACCTATCGAGGAGTATTAGATGCCACGTCAACGACAAAAGACCGGTGGTCGCCAGAAGGGGACACCGAATAAGGAAAAGACTGAATTACTGGCCACCATCCAGAATAAGTACAAGGGGTACCACCCGGTGATGGCCATGGCGGATGTAGCGAATGCCAAGACCAAGCGGTCTCAGCCACCATCGACCATCGCGAGGAAGATGATCTCTGCCGCGAATGCCGAGGAGAACTTTAACGCTAAGGTGCGGGTGCTGGCCGCCATGATCAAGGAGATACAGGTCGATGCCAAAGCCGAGGTCGATCTGGCCTTTCAAGCGAACAAAGAGGTGGCGCAGTATGTGGCGCCCAAGCTCAAAGCCGTGGAGGTGTCGGGTACTCTGGGGATACAGGAATCGGGTCTTCACGAACTGAGCTGACATGGAGGCAGAGGAACGCAGGATACGTCAGCGGCTGAAGGATGACTTCCGGCACTTCGCCGACAGGTGCCTGAAGATCCGCACCAAAGAGGGCAGGATTCAGCCACTGGAGCTGAACCGGGCGCAGCTGTATATCCACGAACGGCTGGAGGCGCAGCTAAAGCAGACCGGCATGATCCGGGCGCTGATCCTCAAGGGCAGGCAGCAGGGCTGCAGCACCTACATCGAGGGGAGGTATTACTGGAAGGTAACGCACCGATTCGGTGTCCGGGCCTACATCCTGACCCACGAGGATCCAGCCACACAGAACCTGTTTGAGATGGCATACCGCTATCACGAACACAACCACCCGCTGGTCAAGCCAGTCACAGGGTCTGCGTCAGCCAAGGAGCTGCACTTCCCGATACTGGACTCCGGGTACAAGGTGGGAACCGCGGGAACCAAGGGAACAGGCCGATCCGGCACCTACCAGTTCTTCCACGGATCTGAGGTGGCTTTCTGGGCGAATGCAGAATCCCATGCAATGGGTGTGATACAGGCAGTGCCAGATATTCCGGGGACCGAGTGCGTACTGGAGTCAACGGCCAATGGGATAGGCAACTACTACCATTCGCAGTGGCAGCTTGCCGAGGCCGGATTAAGCGACTACATCGCTATTTTTATTCCGTGGTACTGGCAACCGGAGTATACCAAGTCGCTGCCAGACGACTGGATGCTAACGGATGAGGAGGTCGACCTTCTTAACAAGTTTATTGATGACGGGCTGACCGAAGAACATCTGTGCTGGCGGCGCGCCAAGATCGTCAGCTTCACGACCGGTGGCGAGAGCGGCGACTGGAAGTTTAAGCAGGAATATCCTTTCACTGCTGCCGAGGCATTCCAGACCTCTGGTGATGGTGGCTACATCTTGCCGAAAGAGATCATGGATGCGAGAAAGGATACGGATGCAGTGGCAGCGGGGGCCAAGGTGGTGGGTGTGGATCCAGCCAGATATGGCGATGACCGCACATCGATTGCTTGGCGACAGGGTCGCGTCTGGTACAAGAAAGAGAACCACATCAAGAAAAGCACCATGGAGGTGGCAGGCATCTGCGCCAAGATACTGGATGCAGACCGTGAGATCGCCATGATGTTTATTGATGTTGGTGGACTGGGTGCCGGCATATATGACCGACTGGTTGAGCTGAACTACGGCAGCCGAATCACCCCGGTAAACTTCGGGGAACGGGCGCTGAACTATGACGCGCCGACCGTACAAGGACCAGACGGCAAGCAGGTTAAGGCTGAAGAAAATGTTGATCGCCGCGCAGAGATGTACCGCGAGGCAAAGAAGTGGCTGAACCAGAAGCCATGCAAGATTCCGGACGAAGACAGCATACAGGCAGACGCCTGTGTTGCCGGGTTCTCGTATGACTCCAAGCAGCGGCTGCGCATCGAGTCGAAGAAGGACATCAGGAAGCGTGGCATGCGGTCACCGGACGAGTGGGATGCATTCATTCTCACGTTCGCTGAACCGGTGCAGCCAAAGAAGCATGGCGCATTCAGGCAGCCGACATCGAGCGTGGCGTAAGAGAACCCCCAGCCGGAGGTGGGCAACACCGGCACCTAGAGCATCGCAATGGTCCTTCCCTCTTCCGAGGTTCCGCCTGCGGGTGTGATCTAGGGGACTCGCCGCCCTAAGCGGCTACTTTATTGAGGACATGGTATGACCCAGAAACGCAAAAAGATGACTGACGACCAGCTGCTGGCGATTACTACATTATGGATAGATGACGCCAATTCATTTCTTGATGAGAAGGTCGCGCCTGCCAGAGCAAAGGCTTTGCGTTATTACCGCGGTGATAACCCGGATAACCTGCCGCTCATGGATGGGCGATCCAAGATGGTGTCAACGGATGTCCGTGACGTCATTGAGTGGGTGATGCCAGACCTGATGCGGGTATTCACTGGTGGCGACAAATTCGTCTCCATTGAGCCGCACGATGAGGCGGATGCCGAGTCTGCTGAACTGGCAGAGGAGTGGGTCAATTATGTGATGATGCGCGCCAATCCGGGGTTCATGAATACGTACACATGGATTAAGGACGCGCTATTGCAGAAGACCGGGTTCCAGAAAGTGTACTGGAAGGTCGACCAGTCAGTAGAAGAAGAAACCTACGAAGGCCTTGGTGTTGAAGACCTTGAGCTGCTGAAAGAAGCCGAGGACTTTGAGCTGCTGTCCGTCACAGAGATAGAGAGAGTCGTTGAGGATCCTTTCACGGGTGATGCGGTAACAGTAAAAACGTACACGGTCACTGGCAACCTTGTCACTGAGGAAGCGACACTGACTGAAGAGTGCCTTCCGCCAGAGGAGGTTCTTTTTCTGGAGGATGCCAAGTCAATCCCGCATGGGTGTGGTTTTGTTGGGCATAAATCAGAGAAGACGATTTCTGAGCTGCGCGAAGCCGGGTTTGATGTAGATGATGATCTTGTTGGGCCAGAGCTTGAAGGCGGATCCGCTAACTGGTCTGAGCAGGAGTGGGAGCGGCGCGCCAGCGATTCAAGCAGCATGACTGACGCCGAGATAGCGGCCACTCAAGCAGATCCCAGCCTGAAAAAGGTTTGGGTGTACGAGCTGTACTGCAAGCTCGACTATGATCGCGATGGGATTGCCGAGTGGGTAATGGTTACACAGGTTGGGCGCAAAATACTGGAGGTCACCAAGATAAATAGCGCGTCAATTTACATGCTGACGCCAATTATCATGCCGCACCGTGCTGTTGGGTTGTCGCTAGGCGATCTGGTGACTGATTTACAGGAACTGATGACAGCACTGCACCGATCAATACTTGATCACGTATACCAGACCGCAAATCCGCAACGTGAAGTTGTGTTACCGAATTTCACTGAAGACACACTGGATGCGTTACTGGATAACCGGATTGGTGGGAATATCCCGGTGAAGGCGCCGGGTACCATCAACCCGCTGGTACCACCCCCACTGGACCCGTCCACATTATCGTTGGTTGAGATGTGGCACGGGACACGAGAAAACCGTACCGGTGTCACTCGTTACAATCAGGGAATGGATGCCAACAGCCTGAATAAAACTGCGTCAGGCATCTACCAGATCATGAGCAAGGCGGCGGCACGAGTCGAGCTGATCGCGCGCATCTTTGCTGAGACCGGTTTCAAGGACAAGATCAGGGGGATACTGGATCTCTCGGTTCGTTACCCGGAGTACACCGGAGAGCGCCAGATCAGACTGTCTGGCAAGATGATGAACATCACGTCAGAGGCCTTAAAGGGTCGCTACGACCTTGTAGTGAACCCCGGCATCGGCATGGGCAATAAAGATCAGATGCAGCAGCACTTATTAACCCTGCTGGACGTGCATCAGCGGCTGTTTGCTGCCGGCCTTGGTGAGGGTCAGACCGAGAAGGCGATGGTCACCATCGACAATATATATAACACGGTGGCCGAGCTAATCAAGAACATGGGCTACCGCAATACCAGCGATTTTATTTCTGACCCGAATGACCCAAATGTACAGCGCGCACAGGTACAGCCACCACAGCCACCACCCGAAGTACTTGCCGAGCAGGAGAAGGGCAAAGTGACAATGGCCGTTGCGCAGGGCAAGACCACCGTTGAGCTGGAAAAAGCCAAAATGGAGTTTGAGAAAGATCGCGGTGATCGCGAGATAAAAATGAGGGAACTCAGCATCAAGGAGCGAGAGCTGGATCTTAAAGCCAGAGAGCTTGAGATTAAAGAATACGATGTTGGTAGACGGATACGTCAAGACTTAGAGGGTGAGAAAGACACGAGGAAATCCGCATGAAACGATATGACTATATTGCTGCTGGACCATACACGGGCTGGCCGACCACCAACCGCATGCAAGGGGAGGAAGGGATCGAGTCTGATACCGGTAATGTCGCGGAGTTTCGCGGCAGCCAGTGGGTGCTTACACAGGTCGCGGGATCGGGCGTATCGGCTGATAGCCTGAAGCTGTCAGGTAATGCGCAGGTGACGCCGCTATCAACATCAGGGACTGCTGCGCAGACGGCCGCATTAACTGACGGCATTTATCATGTGTGGGCGGCAACGAACACGTTCATTAAGGTGGCAGCAACAGCCAATGACGTGACGACCTCAACCGGGTATGAGCTGAAGGCCGGCAACACTATCGCGGTTATGGTGCCGGGCGGACAAAAGATCGGTGCAGTTCTTGCGTCTGGCTCTTCAACCCTCTACATACACAAGGTGTCCTGATGAGCGCACAAATTGCAATGCCAAGAACTCACGTTGGTGTATTTTTGAATGGATCTGGCGAAATTGACGGGGTTTCTACCGGAACAACTTCTCCACACAGTTGGGTCGTTCCAGAAGGCGTCAGGGAGATCATTGTCGATGCTTGTGGCCCCGGTGGTGGCGGCGGAGGTGGTCATGCAAGCGGTGGCGGCGGAGGCGGGGGCGGCGGAGGCGAAGGCGTAAAAGCCATGCCGCTTGCTGTTACCCCGGGCGAAACCATAACCATTACCGTGCCGGCAGCAAATAGCGGTGGCGCTATTGGTGCAGATGGTGACGCAGCAAATGCAACAATTATTGCACGGACCACCAACGTGGCGCCAAGACTGAATACGTACAAGAGCGGTGCTGGCGGTAAGGCTGGCGGAGCCTCTGATGGTGGTGTTGGTGGCGCAAGCGCGCCGCATAATGTGGCCGCTCAAGCTTTTGTGGCTGGCGGAACCGCTGGCACCGGCGCGACACCGGGTGGCGCAGGTGGTCAGGCCATACGATTTACTGGCGGCGACTCCGGTGGATCTGGTGGTGGTGGCGGCAGCACATCAAGCGCGGGTGGCGTGGGCGGGAAAACCGCTTTCCTCGGCGGTAACGCGGGTGCTGGTAATGCCTCGGGCGGCGGCGGCGCAGCTGGCACACATGGACAAGGGGGCAATGGTGGCGCGTCCGGCGCGGCTGGCTCTGCTCCATCGGCTGTTAACGTCAATTACGGTGGTGGTGGTGGTGGTGGCGGACAGAATGCTGCTGGCGGCGCCGGGTCGCCGGGTGTTGTTTCTATAATGTGGACAATCTGAGGGCAATCATGAGTGAGGAAGAGGAATTAAAGGTCAGGCCACCTGAAGACAAAGATCGGCAGCGCGATATGCACCGAGCCGAAGCCCTACTGAATGACCCGCTAATCGCGGGTTTTTTTACGTCCATGGAACAGAACCTGCGCGAGGCGTGGGAAGGGACAAAGGCGGCAGAGTTTGAAGAGCGTGAGCAGCTTTGGCTATCAATGAAGCAATTAAAAGCACTGAAACAGCACCTGAATAACTACGTGTTAATGGGCAAGCTGTTCATGAAGAGAGAGGAACAAAACGATGGACTTGAATAATGGTGACGCAAATGCAGCCGAAAACAGCAACGAAGCAATGCGCGAAGGTCTGGCCAATGACGCCGCTGGTTATATTGAAGGCCTGCTGGCGGAATCCCCGGAAGAAGAAAATGATCAAATGGATGCAGGCGCAGGTGATCCCGGAACTGTCGCCGATGAAGATGAAGAAAATGAAGAAGATACTGGGACTCAAGAGGTAGAAGACGAGGAGCCTGAAGAAGACGAAGCCCCAGAGGGACTGGACACGCTGCGCATGCTGGATGCTGAAGGCAAACCAGTGGACGTGAAGCTGGATGATCTTCTGAAAGACACCGTACACACGGCAGTCGTTGACGGTGAAGAGATTGATGTCACCTATGACGAACTTGTTGATGGATACCAGCGACAGGCCGACTACACCCGCAAGACCATGGAGCTGTCGAAGGAACGTGATGAGCTGCGACCCTTCACGCAGATGGTGGCCTATGCCAAAAACGATCCTGAATTTGCTGCGCATATACAGCGGTACTTCAAGGAAGGCCCAGCCCAGCAACTGTCGCAGGACGCTGAACTACAGATGGACGATGACGCGCTTGCCGAACTGATGGACGAAAACCCAGATCGTGCGCGCGCCATCATCAAAGCCCGAGCAGACCTTCGGAAGAAGACCGAAGACCGCAGGGAGATCGAGCAAAAAGCCCAAACCGAAATTGATAACAATTTCCGGGCTTGGGTGGCTGCAGAACGGGACAAGGCCTCAAAGCTAATCCCGGAGTACGACAAGGCCGGCCCACAGGTACTTGGGTACCTTGATGAGGTTGGATTCAATGAGCAGGAGAGAGCGACCCTGTATGACCACCGGATGGCACTTGTTGCATACGAGGCCAGTATGTACCGGAAAATGATGCGAGAGCAAAACGAACCCAAAAAACCGAGACTCAGTGGTAAGCGGAAATCACCCGCGCCACCAAAGACCATGAGAAGCGGATCCGGCAAGCGTAAGCCTCTCAATCAGCGTAATGCGCGCAACGCAACAAACCGCGCGCAACAGACTGGATCTACGGAAGACTGGGCTGACGCCATTGCGGCACGGCTTGGATTTGAGTAGATCCTCGATCTAGCGACTATTGAGGAGTAATTATCATGGCTATGTTTACTGGTACAACGCATGTGTATGCGATGGCTGGGTCTACTGGTGTTGGCAATGCACACCGGGAAGACCTGACCGATCTCATTACGAACATTTCACCAACTGAAACACCCTTCACCAGCGCGATTGGCAAGGTGCCGGCAACCGCTGTCTTGCACGAGTGGTTGACGGATGAACTGGCTGCCGCTGCAAACAACGCGCATATTGAAGGTAACGAGATTACCTTCAGCACTGCATCGTCCACTACGCGACTGACAAACTACTGCCAGATCTCGGTGAAGTCTGTCATCACTTCGGGTACGGAAGATGCGGTGAAGAAGGCAGGTATGGGCAAGCAACTGGCCTATCAGGTGGCAAAGCGCACCAAGGAAATCGCGCGGGATATGGAAGTTGGCTTCCTGCAGAATACATCCTTAGTGACTGGTGATGCGACCACGGCTCGACAGGCCAAGGGTGTGGCTGGGTTTATCTCAACCAACCAGACTGATCTGGGTACGGGGACGGTGACGGTGACAAACTCTCACATCAACTCTATGCTTCAGGACATCTGGACGGAGGGTGGCAACCCCAAAGTCCTGTCTGTTGGCGCGTTTAACAAGCGCACCATCTCAGCGATGACCGGCAGTTCCACCAAAAATCTGGATGCCAAGGATCACAAGCTGATTCAGTCCATCGATATCTTTGAGTCCGATTTTTCTATTCTCAAAGTAATCCCGAACCGTCACCAGCTTGCTGATGATGTTTATGCGCTGGATATGGACCTGTGGAAGATGGCTGTTTTGCGACCACTGAAGCTGGTGCCGCTGGCAAAAACCGGTGACGCCGATAAGCGCGCCCTGATCGTTGAATGCACCCTTGAGTGCCGACAGGAAAAGGGCAACGGGTCGATCATTGACTCTGCTACATCCTAATAACCACGGGAGCTTGGGGGTGCTTCGGCACCCCCTTTTTTTACTATGGCCGATAAAGAAAAGGTTTTATCAATTGCTGTACCCAGTGGCGATGTGTGGCACCCGGATTTTGCGATGTCGCTGATCACTATGCAGTCTCATATGCATCAGCATGGCGTGAAAGGGATGAAGCAATACTTTGTAATCAATGAGCGAAGCTCAATGCTTGTCCAGAATCGCAATAATTTAGTAAAGGCTGCTATCAAAGATGGAGCCACTCACATGCTGTTTCTGGATGCTGATATGGTATTCCCTCCTGACACAGCGCAATGGCTGATGCAGCACGATAAACCGGTAGTGCTGGCAAATTACGTGAATCGCTCGGTGCCTTGCAGGCCTATCAGTAAGGACTTCAATAAAAAAAGGGTAGCGACCACTATGGAGTCTACCGGTCTGGAACAAGTCTGGTTTGGTGGGTTCGGTGTTTGCCTGATTGACCTGTCGGTGTTTGATCGGATTGAGTGGCCTTGGTTTGATATGTGCTGGATGGAGGATGGCGGTCTGGTCGGCGAGGATGTGTATTTTTTCAACAAGCTACGCGAGAAAGATATCCCGGTGTATGTCGACCATGATCTATCAAAGCACGTAAATCATATCGGCTCGTTTGAGTACAACAACTTTATGGCGGAAAGCGATGATGAAGACTCGTCAAGGATCATTCACGCAGTTTGACTATCAAGATGGCAACTTAATGTTTCGCCATTGCGAGGAAGTAACCCCTGTTCTGGATCAGAACAAAGCGGAGCAGAACGATGGGGACGGTTACACGAAAGACCGAACAATGCGGAAGATCGCATCGTTACCGATGACTGTTTACTGTGACCTTGTTCGTCGCGGAATCATGGATGACGAGAAGGCGCTCAGACGCTGGCTTCGGGATCCTGACAACCGGTATTTTAGAACCTCTGGAGGAAAGATATGAATTACCTGATTAAAAAGGGAAGGAACGACACAAGAAACAATACCTGCGGCGTATATTTGCCAGACGGGTTCTTTCGCGTGATCAACCTAACACTGCAGAATCGCCACAGAATCGAAGGCGTGCGCGATTATGGTTACGGACTATTTGAGACCGATATGGCGCCGGGGCTGTACGAAGAGCAAACCAACCTGCCTGTCGAAGAGGGGTCAGTTGTTATTGCAAGGGCGCCAGAAAATATCGGTAAGGGAATTGAGATCAGGTACCTTAATGATGAGCGGGATCAAAAAGAGCCGGCTCGCATTCAGGAAGACGCTCATCCATCCGGAGCTGCTGGCGTGGGAACAGATGCGGAAGTGGCCAAGCTGCGCGCGGATCTGGATTCACTGGGTATCACTTACCACCCGTCCGCCAAGGCGCCAGCCCTGCGGAAAAAGCTGGAGTCTGCCGCGTTAGAGGCGCTTGAATAATGGCACTCGACACCTACACCAATTTGAAGACGGCTGTTGCTAACTGGCTGAATAAGTCGAATCTGACAGCTCGGATCCCTGACTTTATTGGTCTGGCCGAGGCTGATATATCGCGCCGCCTTCGGGTGCGTGATCTTGAAGCGCAGGCCACTGGCACACTGAGCGGCGCAACACTGGCCTTGCCGACTCGGTTTAGCAAGGTCAAGTCGTTCACTATTGTGGTGTCAGGTGTCAACGTGGTGCTGGAGTACATGGCGCCAGCTCAGTTGCGTGAGCAGTACATGGCGACCGCAACGGATATTCCAAGTGGCTACACCATCACGAACGGGGCGTTTCAGATTGCCCCGGTACCGGATGGAAACTATGCCTATACACTGGACTTCTACCAGAAGCTTGAACCCCTGAGTGACTCAGTGGCAACCAACTGGGTGCTGACAAACCACCCGGATCTGTATTTGTATGGGTCGTTACTACAGGCGGAACCCTTCCTGAAGAACGATGAAAGAATGGCGACATGGGCGGCGCTGTACGAGGCCGGCCTGCAACGAGTGAAGGACGCAGACATCAATGACCGCTTCGCTACGCGCGCGGCACAAACGACTCGTAGAGGCACACCCTGATGGGACTTGAAACCGGCAGCTATATAACTGATCTGGATCCGACCAACCCGGACGGAGCGACCGATTACCGATCCACGTTGGACGATCACATCCAGCTGGTAAAGACGTGCGTAAAGCAAACATTCCCGAACATGAACGCGGCGGTATCTGCGCTGCCTGCGGACTTGAACCTGATAACAGGCGCAGCAGCAGCCGGCGTGACGGCCAGTGATGTGCAGGCAATCGATGGGTTTAGCGGGGTGCTGTCGGTTTCTGTGAATGAACTCACGCTGGCAACCGGCAAGACCCTGAACATCACCGATGACTCTGGCTTGAAGATCGCTGGCACCCCTATCAGCGCAACGGCATCCGAGCTGAATAAGCTGGACGGTGTGACTGCCGTCACTGCAGATCTGGAGTTATTGGCTGGTCTGGCCGCATCAGGCGTTACAGCGGCTGACTTACAGGCCGTGGACGGGTTTAATGGTGTGATCAGCAGTGATGGCACGGAAATGACGCTGGCCACCACGAAAACGATCAATATCGCAGATACCAGCGCACTGAAAATTGGTGGTGTCCCGGTCACCCGGACAGCGGCGCAATTGAATTACGTGGATGTATCCAGTGGTATACAGGGACTATTGGATGCGAAGCAGGCCGATCTGGATGTGCCTGACAATACAGAGATCGATGCTGGCACAGCAACAACCGAACGAGTGTGGACAGCAGCTGGTGTGAAACGGGCTGCGCAGCAACACGGTACCCCAGCGGCTGGATCTGTTACAGCAGCGATGCTTGTTCCCGGCCAGTTTGGCGGCGAGGTAGCAATTCTGCGTCATGAAGAGGCAAGCGGTGTACCCGCAGGAGCCTCCTATACAACGTACACCAAGCGAACATTAAATGTTGAGAATGACCCTAGTGGAATTGTAACACTTGCGTCTAGTGTGTTCACCTTACAGGCCGGAACATATCACATAACTTCGGTTGCAACTTGTCGCGGTGATAGCGGACAAAGAACGCGGCTATACAACGCGAGCGACTCTACTGTGGTGGAACTTGGAACTACAGTCTACAACTACTACACAAATTGGATTACTAACTCCACATCGCACATAGATACGATAGTTACCATTGCAAGTGCCAAGGATTTTGAGCTGCAAGATAAAGCGAAAACAGCGCGCGCCTCAGAGGGCTGGGGAACAGCTGCGAGTCTTGGTGATAATGAAGTTTATGCATCTATCACAATCAGGAAAATAAAATGATTGAACTTCTTCTAATTATCTTAGGTGCTTTATTCTGGACAACTGGAACGAGTGGATCTTTGGTGCAACCTTTATCTTGGTTCTAATCGGAGTCAGCTAAGTGGCTATCATTGAGATTGCTGAAACCGGGGAGCATGGCGTCATCAAGGATCTGCCTGCGCACGAATTGCCGCACGGTGCGTGGAGTGATGGTCAGAACGTCACCTTTCGTGATGGCATCGCGCAGAAGATTCTTGGCCATTCCGAGATCTATGCTTCGCCTTCGATCATCCCGCAGTGGGTGCAGCCGTATGCAACCAGTTCGGATTACCACTGGATTTACCCCGGCATTAATGATGCAGGCGCAGGCAAGGTCTATGTCGCCACATCAGCAGGCCATACTGACATTACCAGAGTTTCAGGCAACTACACGCCAGAAGAGGCTATTGGCTGGACTGGGTGCATTCTTGGCGGCCTGCCGATCATCAATTGCCCAAACGATACACCGCAACAGTGGACGGACGTAACGGGTAAGCTGACGGATCTGGCGAACTGGAATTACGGGTCATACACCGACAACATCTGCAGAACCCTGCGATCTTATAAGCAGTTCTTGGTTGCGCTGGACTTCACCAAGGATGACGGGGTTACCTCAACACGCTATGAGCATGGCGTTAAGTGGAGCCATCCTGCAGACCCCGGTGTTGAGCCGTCATCATGGGATGAAACAGATACCAGCAAACTGGCGGGTGAAGCATTTCTCAGTGAGACCCCGGATCGCGTTATTGATTGTCTGCCGCTGCGTGGCATCAACATTGTGTACAAGGAACGATCCTGCTACATGATGCGCTTCATTGGTGGCAACTCAGTCTTTTCGTTTGACCGTCTATTTTTGGAGCATGGGATTCTTTCCCGCCGATGCGTCAAGCCTTTTGGTGATGCGATGCATTTTCTGGTGACAGCCAATAATGTCATCATCCATAACGGCAACACGGCAACACCGATACTGGATCGCAAGACCCGCGACTGGGTGTTTAACAATATTGACCCTGTTCATTTTGGCAAGGCCTATGTTGTGCCGAATTATGTCCACAATGAGATGTGGTTCTGTTTCCCGATGATTGGCAGCACCTATCCCGACATGGTCATGATCTGGAACTGGCGCACAGGCGCAGTAGGGTTTCGCGCGCTACCCGATTGCAGCCATATCGCCTTTGGTATCGTTGATGATAGCAACACAGGCGTATTGATTGATGGCGATACAGCGATCATCGATGATGCCGCCAGCGATGGACTGATTGATTCACAGATTTACAACCCGCTACTGCACAAGTTATTCATGGCCAAGCGGGGTGCTACAACGGCCACATCGAAGTTCTTTGTCGGAGATGACACCAACCAATTTGATGGCAGCAACATGACCTCTTACCTTGAGCGGCGCGGGATCACTGCAATCGGGTATAGCTCGCAGGGCATTATCAATGACCCGTACCGGATGAAGGCGCTGAATGCCATTTACCCAAGGGTGCGTGGTGGCGCGGTAAATGTTTATGCCGGGGCTGCGCAGGAGATTGGTGGATCTTATAGCTGGGAAGGACCGTACACGTTCACACCGGGGACCGATGACAAGGTGGATGTGCGCGTTGAAGGTCGACTACTGGCCGTGAAGTTTGAGTGGCTGACAGATGTTGCTGGCAGCATCGATGGTTATGGCCTCGACATCATCCCGCAGGGGCGCCGCTAATGTTTCTTGATTTTGTCCCTGAGCCACCACCCGGCTCGCCAGAAGAGATCCCTGAGTATGTGTATCGGCAGATGCTGGAGTTAGCTGATGTGCTTACCGAGACCCAGCTTGTGAGTCTTACGGCAACGCACGAGGCGCCAAGCAAAGCCTCTGATGGCGACATTCGACTGGCGGATGGCTCTGATTGGAATCCCGGATCCGGGGCAGGATTTTACGGGTACCACAGCGGGGCATGGAATAAGCTCGGATGATCACTGTTCTGGTCGGCCACCCGTCACCAGTTGGCGCGGTCTGGCGTGATGCGCTGCCCTATTTGCAGAAGGCAATCGATCACTCACAAGGAGAGTATGAGGTCGATGACCTTATGGAGTTTGTCGACAACAGGGATATGCAGTTATGGACGATCCAGCAGGACGATAAGGTTATTGGTGCAGGCGTTACCGAGATAGTGACCTACCCGCGCAAAACCTATGTCCAGATCGTGTTGCTCGGCGCCGACAACATGGATGACTGGCTTAACAGTATCCAGAATATTGAGGCATGGGCAAAAGAAATGAATGTTAACGGGGTTCGCTGGATGGGGCGGCCGGGCTGGAAAAAGGTGATGCAGAGCTGGGGATACTCTCAGGATTATATTGCCATGGGAAAACCATTATGAAGATCCATACAAAGCTGGTGTACCAATACAGCCCAGACACCGACACCTTCGATCTGGTTGAAGATGAGTTCTATGACTACGAAGGTCCAGTCGCGATGGCCAAAGGTGGCGGCGGACAAACCACCCAGATCCAGAAAGCCGACCCATGGTCTGGTGTGCAGCCATACCTGAAAGAGGGGTACTCTCGGTTGTCGGAGATTGCGCAGCAAACGCCCACATTTTACCCCGGCCAGACCTACGCAGGCTTTGATCCGATGCAGATGGCTTCGCAGCAGGGCATGCTGAATTACGCTGGCAGTCCCGGTGTCTCAGGCACGATTGGCAATGTCTTCGGCACCACGAATCAGGCCATGGGCGCGGGTTCAGACCCAGTGTCGCAGATGGCTGACCGTTCTTCTGTGCCGGCTAACTCGCGCATGTTGATTGAGGCAACCAAGGATCCAAACAGCGGTATCTTCATGCCGGACATTCAGACCAATGCTGGTGTGAATCCAAACGACAGCATTGCCAGAATGATGTCAGGAACGATGAACCCATGGATAGGTCAGGCTGCAGACTCTGCCATGGCGCGCCTGAACGATAACTTCAAGGAACAGATTATGCCGTCCATTGCCAGCAATGCCGTGGCAACCGGTGGCGTGGGTGGGTCTCGGCAGGGTGTGGCTGAAGGGATTGCGGCAAAGGGGCTGGCTCAGGCGCAGGGTGACATGCTGGCCAGCATGTATCTGCAGGGTGCGAACAAGGCTATTGATCAGCAAAACACTGGCACTGGTATGGCGCTGTCGCAGCAACAGGCTAACAACAGCAATCAACTGCAAAAAGCCGGCCTTGGCCTGTCAGCGGAGATGGGTCGAACCGGTAACGCCTTGAGCGCATCGAATGCCTTGATGGGTAATCAGCGCGCATTGCGTGACATGAACTACACGCAGCAGGTGCGCGGGGCTTCGCTGGCGCCACAGGCCATGAGCCTTGGTATGACGCCTTTCCAGCTCATGAGTCAGGTGGGGGATGCTCGTCAGGCAATGACTGGAAACCAGATTGCTGAAAACATGGCGCGCCATAATTTCAGCCAGAATGCCGACTGGGAGCGGATCCAGCAATACCTTGCCACACTGAATGGCGCACAGGGCGGGACATCCACAGTGACCGGGCCGAATCCGAACCAGAGTAATCGCCTCACAAGCGCGCTGGGAGGAGGTCTCATGGGCGCCCAACTCGGATCCATGGTCCCCGGCTTTGGCGCAGGCGCCGCTGGATCAACGGGTCTGGCGGCACTTGGACCGGCAGGTATCGCGCTTGGCCTTGGTGGTCTGGGACTTGGTCTGTTTGGTTAAGAGGGCATAAAAATGTTCAATATGACGCCACAACAAATGATGATGATGCAGATGGGGGCTGCCCTGATGGATCCGCGTGGCACGTATGGATCCGCTGGCGCGGCTTTCAACAATGCGGCGCGCACCGTCATCCCGCAGTTTATGCAGCTGCAGCGCGAGAATAAAGCCGATGCCCGGTATGAAGATGAAAAGTCATATCGGCGTGGTCGCGACAAGACCGCTGATAAGCGCCAGCGCAAACAGGATCAGCAGGCCAAGCGCGCGCGCGCCGATAACATGATGCTGCAGCAGATGCAGATGGCACAGAGTGCTGGTCAGTTTCAGGATTCACTGGGCATACAGAAAAGCAATCTGGCGCTAAACGAGCGAAAGTTGAGCATGGCTGAAGAAGATGCCTTGCGCCAGCAGAAGATGCTGCAACAGGTGCAGGGGCTGTTTTCCCCGCAGGCGCCAGCGATGCCTCCGGGTGCTGGTGAAGCTATGCGTCCAGAGGTTCTTGCCCAGTATCAGCAGGAGGCGGCCAAGACCGCGCCGAGCGCACCGGGCGGTATCTTCTCAGACCGGGATAAGCGGCTGCAGATGGCCACTGCCCTTGGTGCCATGGGTCAGTCAGACGCCATGAACGCGCTATACAAATATGATGCCGCCACAAAACCAACGGATCGTCAGACGAAGATCCGCGAAGCGGTAAAGATGGGGGCCGATGAGAAGACGGCAACCGGCATTCTGGATGGTTTCATTAAGCCGCAGGCGGATCCCAATACAGGCATGACGGTGTACGTTGATACTCGCACCTTCACCCCGGTAGCCAAGGTCAATATGGACGGCACCATTACCATGCTGAGTAATGCTGCGCCGGGCAAGCAGAAAGACTTCCGCAAGCTCTATATGGACAAATAACATGCCAAAGCTGTGGCCAGAGGTTGTCGCAAGCCCTGAGTTCAAGTCGCTTTCCGTTGATGACCGCACCCTGCTGCGCCAGCAATATTTTGATGACGTAGTCCTGCCAAAAATCTCCCCGGATGATCACGCTGCCGCGTGGTCGCAATTCGATGCCGATACCGTTACCGACATCAACCCGAACCCGTCTTTCAGCGACATGCTGTCTGGGTTTGCAAAGTCTATCCCCTCGATTGTCGACACGGTGATGCACGGTGGCGCGGCTGGCCACATGGAAAACTTTAATGCCTCCCAGCCGGTGCCGGGTGTTGGCCTTGAGGGATCCTTCCAGATACCCGGAGCTGGGCGTGAGACCTTTGCACAGGGTGCGCAACAGGCTGGCGCAATGGAGCTGGACAAGGCAGCGCAGGCAATACAGGCAACCCAGTCTGCGCGTCCTGAGTTTGGTGATCACTGGGGTAAGGAGTTTGGGTTCGATGCCGCGGAGATGATCGCTAAGATGGTCCCCGGCGTGACCACTGGCCTGCTCACCAAGAACCCCGCGCTGGCCGTTGGTGCCATGAGTGGGCAGGCGTCTGCAGAGGCTTATCCCGGTCGGCGTATTCAGGGTGAAACCCCGGAACAGGCCGCCGCGGGAGCCTCGTTTACCGGGTTCGCTGAAGGGGCGACCGAGGCAATCCCGGTTGGCTGGCTGTTCAAGCAAGGCAAGCCACTCATGAAGCGGGTGTTGGATTTCACGGTTGGTGAAGGACTGCAGGAGGCGGCCTCTTCACTGCTGCAATCAGCGTATGACAAAGGGACGATCTCACCAGACATGACACTTGGTGATGCGTTGCGGTCAGCTGGTTACGAAGGTGCGCTGGGCATGGCGGGTGGTGCTACAGTGGCATCTGCCGTGCATCCCTTTATGGCGCCGGAAGGCATGCGAATGCCAGCAGTTACCCGTGGTCAACAGGCTGGCCGGATCCTGCAGGATGCCGTGGATGGCACAGCGTTTACGCGCACCGGCGAACAGGCCGCATTCGACATCCTCAATACCCCAGCAACCTACCAAACAGACATTCGCCGGCCAGACTTTAAGTCGCCTGCCATGGCCGCTGGCTGGGATGACGCTGACCGTTACATAAACGAAGTAAAGCTGTCCGCCTACATGTCGCCGGAAGATCGCAAGGATGTGCGCGACAGCGGACTGGATGTGGCGGATAAGTATCTTCTTATAGAAGATGAGACTGCAACCACAGAAGAAGTCTCTGCAATGGAGCAGATACAGTCGGCAGCGAATTGGTTGCATGCGGCCGGTGATCCTTTGCAGGTGGCTGTGGCTATGGTCGCTGAAGAAGGCGAGGTTGCCGATCCCCCAGACTTTAGTGAAAATCTGGTTTCCGCTGTCAGGCAGGCCAAAGATGACATGACGAAGAAGGCGGATTCCATAACGACTTCACCACACTACTATCACGATGCCAGCAAAATAAAAGCGACACAGGACAATGGTGAGTGGGGGGTGGTGATTTTTGAGCCAAGTGACCTTTGGTCTGAGTCCAGTTATTTGAATAATCCTCAGCCGATTAAGCTGGCGACATTTGGTACTGATGAGCTTGCGGCTCGTGCATTCGTTTACCTGTCGGCACTTGAATTGGAAAGCCCGACCCCGGCCAAAACAACCAATCTGGACGCGATGCGCGCCGAACAGGTCGCAGCAGAACCATGGCGAGCTACCCGCGAGGAGTACGTGGGCAAGGCACAGGGGCAGGAGGCAACGCTGCGTGGCGAGCAGCACCGGCAGTTTGTTCGCCGGCGCATGGGTGAAATTGAATCACAGAACCTTGAGCAGAAGTTTGACGAGGCAAAGAAACGTCAGCTTGATGCGTCTGACGTGCTGCAGGCCGCGATCAGAAATGAGAAGACCTCTGTGAATGGCGCAGCTGAGTTTAAGTCGGCCGATGCCGCCTATCGTGAAGCGCAGAAACAGGTAAAGGCCGCTGATCTTGCGTTGACCGCTCAAGACGCATTCATGGCGCGGGTGCGCGATGACTACCCCGATCTTTATGACAGCTACCTTCTGAAGGCGGCAGACGCTGCCATTGCTCGCGGTAACAAGCGGAGGGCTGACAGGATCTTCTCGCAGAATCCGGGACTGGCCGCCAAGTGGCGCGCCATGCAGGCCATGGGACCAAAGAACACCACACCACAATGGGCTGCGCGCGGTGCTGCCTTGGTGGCCAGCGAAACGCCATTCGGGCGAATCGATGGCAAAAATGAAATGGCGCATGAGGCATACAAGGAGGTTACGGAACAAGACACCGAGTTTATGGAAGGCTTGCGCGACCATGGAAGACAGCCTATAGATCCAGCCGACAGTATGGCTATCAGGACTAATGGAGAGATTGAGTCCAAGCTATATGCCGAGCTGTTTGATCGGCTTGAAGCAGCAGGTTTGCCAGAGATGGCCACCAAAGGGGTGCGCGGCTTTGGTATTCTGGAAGCTCCCTCAAGCACTATGGGGATTCACATCGAAATACCGCCACAGATGGGTGGTGGTAGTTTGATTGGATTGAACGAGTTCCAGCTTAACGAGTTAACCTATCGCGGCAATGACCCGGTTGCCGTAATGTCTGTTGCGCATACTTTGGCGCACGAGATAGGTCACTTTACAGATAGTGGAGCCACGGTAGATAGCCCTTTATTTGAGATAGGCTTCAGGGAAGGAGAAGACGGTGTTCCGGTAGTAGAATTAAGGGGCAAGGTTATTCAGTCGATGTATAACGCATCCCGTAATGGTTATTCTGCGCTGCGCGAAGAGTTACTCTACCCGTTTGATCGTGTTGACACTATCAATCAGATTATAGTTGCCTCTAATGGCGATCCGTCCAATCTGATTCAAACACCTGACGGCACTGTGGCACCTGCCGGCGAATTGGTTTTGAATTTTATGGAGGAGTTGCGAGCTGAGTCGTTTGCCCAGCTGCACGGTCTTTTCTATACTGCAGGAAGAACCCCGTCTGGTATGAAGCGGATGCGCCGCCACATGGCAACGGCCATCAAATTTATGGAGGAGATTCACAATGTCTACACAAATAGCAGAACGGAAGTCGAACGCAACGAGGGCATTTTACAGGTCTTTCGGGTTGATGGCTCCAGCGGGAGTACTTCGGAATATCGGCTACATGGAGTTGATCGAGATAATGGAGAAGGCAGTGGAGACTGGGGTGGAACCCGAAGGGTGGAGGGAGATGCTGGCAGCGGAATATTCGGCTCAAAAGAATGGGGCCAAGCTGTAGTCAAAGCGAAGAAGTCCACCGCTTCTGTTAAGAGTAAGACCAAAGAAGTTCCAGACTCCGTTGACGCTGTAACCGCGCTTGAGCAGTCCATGGATTACGCGAAGGCAGGCCATTTTGCGCGTAATCGCGACCTGAAGGCGGCCATGCAGACTGCCGCGCTGGCAGCGATGAATCAGGCCGGCGTAAACCTGTCTGTTGATTCCCCGCAGAACACAGATTACCTTGTGCGCGTTGGTGTGCGTGACGCGCTGTTTGCCCTGAAGACAAATGCCAATGCCGTTGGCTGGTACGATAAAACCGTCAGCAAGGCAATGGAGATCCTGTCGGTCATCCACCCTGAGCTGGCGACTGACGAAGACGCCAGATTTGCATTCACTTGGGCGCTTGCGGTCACGTCCAACGGAATCAAGGTTGATAAGAATTTCCAGCTGGCCGAACAGGCATATGCCCATTATAAGCAGCATGGAAAGATGCCGACCAACATTAAGGCCGGCAACGCACAGAAATCGATCAACAAATCAATGCGTGAATTCAATGAGCTGATCGACAGGTTGGGAATCGATGATCTGCGTAAATTCATGTTGTCGAATTTCACCGCGAGGCAGATCAAATCTCTTGATATAAAACAACTCAAGGTGGACGGTGAAGACGTAGACACGGTGGTGCGTGGCGCGGCAATCCTTGGGCCAAAGATTGGCAATGGGTTCTTCTCTAATCTGTACGGTCACTTTGATCAGCTGACAATGGATCGCTGGCTGATGCGGACATGGGGCCGCTGGACTGGGTCGCTCATCGAGGAGCGGCCAGACATGGTCAGGGCAAAGCGCAAAGAGCTGCAGGATCTTGTGCGCAAAATGAAGAAGAACAAGTCCGCGCTGGCTGCCTTTGAGTCTGCGCTTGGCATGAAGCTGACGGTGTCCAACATCGATGCGGTAGCGGCACGGATCGCCAAGCGGTCGGCATCAGAGAAGACCCGTGATGTATTTGATTCAACGGCCACAGGGGAGCAGCTGCGCAAGGTCGGCAACTCGCTGACCAAATACATCGATGGGCAGAAAGAAGCCCCAGAGAATGGTACCGAGCGCAACCGGATCAGGAAGGTCTTTTCTGGTATATTGGCCGAGCTGCAGTCCAATGGCTACGAGAACCTGACCATGTCGGATCTACAGGCCTTGGTCTGGTACCCGGAGCGGCGCCTGTATGACATGGCGAAATCGAAGGCAGACGCCGAGGTTGATGCGGGTTATCTGGACGATGAGGCGCCTGACTACGCGAATGCTGCAGCCAGCCTCGCCAGATCAAAAGGGGTCGGCGACTCTGCCATTAAATCTGCTATAATGAAGGCGGAGGCCGATTATGAGACCAGACACAGCGCAGGAACAGCACGACCGGATGAAGCTGGAACAGGAGGACGCACCCCTGACCGACAAGCAGGTGGCCGCCTTCAAGGCTTTAGTCGGCGCGAGCGAGCAAGGTTCCTCAAAGAACACCTCTACGTACCCGCCCGGATTAGTCGGAGCCGTAATGAAGGAACACGGAGTTACGCAAAGCCGCGCCGAGGAACTGTTGGAAGCGTTCGGGGCTTAATCCACCGACCCAGTGCCGGGTTCGCCAAGGTACTGGGTGACGCCGAGATTCCACCGGTCACCCTGATCGAGCTGGAAAGCACCCCGGAAAATGCCACCCGATTCCAGCAAGCCATTCAGGCATCCGCAGCCGCATCAGCATTTGGTGCGGCTGTTTACGTTTACCCGGTAGAAGAATACCAGCAGATGCGCCTCTTCCAGACGGAAGACGGTATGTCGGGTTTTGCTATTAAACCAGATGGCGACATCGTCAGCGTATTCAGCGATGGTGGAGGCAAGGCATACAGCATGCTGGCTCTGGCCGTGGAACAGGGCGGCGCCAAGCTGGATGCGTTTAACACGGTATTACCAAAGATCTACAACGTTGCTGGATTCAGGGAAACAAGCCGCGACAAGTGGGACGACCAGTACATGCCAGAGGGGTGGGACAAAGCCACCTTCAAGGATTTCAATCATGGTGAGCCGGACATCGTGTATATGGAATACGACCCGGCCTTCAACCCTTACGCCGAGCAACCAAGCCAAACCCCCTCTTCAGGGGGTTTTTCTTTGGTCGGCTCAAAAGTCCAGAAGAAGTCTGACGGCTCGTATCCGCTGGCGCCTCGTGGCGAGTGGTACGGTGATGCTGACTACGCTGATCGCGGTGGCCGGATGGTGGAGATGTCGCCACAGGAGTACCTGTCCAAGGTGCGTCCGCTCAATATGGACGAGGTGTCGAGAGACAATATTGATGACCTGAAGCAGCACATTCAGGCCGGGAAGACCCTAGATCCGTTGGCTATCTATGCTGATGGCAAAGAGGACGGGCGCCACCGTGCGCAAGCAGCCGCTGAACTTGGCATCAACAGGGTGCCTGTGCTGCTGTTCACAAAAAATGGTCCCGGCACCCTGCATGCCAACCCGGTTACCGCTGTTTACCGTGGTTATCAGGACATGGCCGGCAAGACCATTGATATCGCGCAGACCATCCTGCACCCGCTGCGACCGCTGGGGAACCTACCGAACCAGACCACCTATCTGAAGTCTCGCTACCGGATGATGGGTGATATATCGCGCATCAATGAAATGGCGGAACGTATCGAGGCCACCTTCCGTGATTTATCGGAAGAAGCCAAGGGGCAGGTGTACAAATACCTGACCACCCGTGATGCACCAATCACGGTCATCGAGAGCGCCACCGTCACCGTGCGAGAGAAGGGGCAAGACAGGCAGGTCTCTGTGCGCGCAAGGGCTGCAGCGATCAAGCGGCAATTCAATCGCATCGGTGATCGACTGGTGGATCTGGGGCTGGTGCCAGAGTCTTCTCGTGAAGACTATCGGGATGCCTACCTGCCGCGCGTTTACCTGAAGCATATACTGGCCCACCCGTCATCCACGGTATACGGAAAGGGCGGCCGCCTGTCAGATCAGGGATACCTGAAACAGCGCAGCGAAATCCCTGAAGAGTGGCGCCGGATACTTGGCGAGATCACGGACCCCGGTTATCTGGCCGCGCACGGCATGTCGGTATCTATGCGCGACCTACGGGTGATGGATTTTCTGGAAGAGCTGTCAGTCCACCGTGAGTGGGTTCACCCGGATTACATGGTTGAGATTGTCACTGGGCCTGATGCTAATGGCACAGGGATTCGCGCAATGATGCCAACGGACGGATCGCGTGGTCGCCGGGTGTCGGTGTTCTGGGCGAAAGAAGAGGCGGCAAGGTTGCGCGAACAGGCGCGGTACATGGAGGGGCAGCCAAAATCAGAAGTATTGCAGTACGCAGATGATCTACAGGGTATTGCTGACAGCATGCTTGAGCAGGCCCGGGTGGTGCCGGACAACTTCCGTCAGGTGCCAAACAGCAAACGCTATGGCGCACTGCGTGGTATGTGGGTTCGCAATGAGATTTACAACGACCTGATTGGTACCCGCAAGATCGTGGATCCAGACGCTGGACTGGTGGAGCGAGTCATTGGCCCGGGAGGTACTCTGGAGAAGGCCACTCAGGCGTGGAAGATCGCCAAGGTACCAATGAACTACCCCACTCAGGTGCGCAACTTCCTGTCAAACATGATCCTGATGCAGCTGTCTGGTGTTCCAATGCACCGTGTACCGTTGCGCATGGCGCAGGCATTGAAGGAAGTCAGGACAAACGGCAAGCACTGGCGTATCGCCAAGAAGTACGGGATCAAGGAAGGCACCTTCATTGCCAATGAGGTAATGAAGATTGAGCGGGAACTGCTGAAGATTGCCGCTCAAAAAGAGAGCGCAACCGAGGGGCTGCCGTTAGCCAAGGTCGCGGATATGTTGGCCGGCTTTGTGAATGCGCACACCGACTTGTATCAGGCGTCTGAAGGGCTATTCAAGACCGCAGTAATTATTGACGCCATGGTGTCGCGCGGAATGTCAGAGACCGATGCGGTACTGGAAGCCCATGAGGCGTTGTTCGATTACTCGCTGGTACCCCGTGGTGTTGGCGCGTTGCGCAGATCAATTATCGGCATGCCGTTTATCACCTTCTACTACAAGTCAGCTGGCAAGATGGCCGAGGTGGCGCTGAAGCACCCAATGCGATTCCTGCCGTGGGTTTTACTGGAAGAGGCACTGATCGGCATGATCATGTCCACCTTTGATGTGGACAAGGACGATGTTAAGGCGCTGACGAAGGCCTTGCCACAGTGGTTGCAGGACAAGGGTCACGCACACTTCCTGCCAGTCAAAGATGAGCATGGCCGCTGGCAGGCCGTGGATGTAGGTTATCTGCTGCCATGGGCTACGCATACACAAGTCATTAAGTCGGTTGCTGAGGGGCAGGTTCGTGAGGCGTTGGAGTCGACCGGGTTCCTTGGCGCGCCAGTGGCTACATTGATCTCAGCTGTTATGACCGGCACAGATCCGTTCACCAAACGAGAGATCATGGATCGTAATGACCCGCCTGCCAAGCAGATTGCTGATATGACGAAGTACCTGTGGCGATTGGCTGCACCCACGATCTGGACAGACATCGGAGCGACAGGTCACGTTTACCGCGCGATAACAGATCAACGTGATACCCGGCGCGCATATTATGGCGAACCCACATCAACCCTTCCACAGGCGTTGGCTCGTGCGGTTGGTTTGAATATCTACCCGATTGATCCAGAAGTATCACGCAACGAAAACCTGCGCCGAATGGGTAATGAGCTTAAAGCTGTTCGATCCAGAATGCGCAGAGCATTGCGCGATGTGGATCCGGGCATGACTGCAGATGAGCAGGCCAAGGAACGATTGGAGATCATCGAAGACTTCCAGCCGAAGATGCAGACGCTGAGATTACAGATGCTGCAGTATCAGGAAGAGTCGTATATCCATCCACACCTTGGGAGTAAATAACAATGCCGCTGTCAGACTTAACAATAACGGAGCAGCTTTGGGATGGCATGAAGTATCTACTGATGCTTTTGCTTGGGATTCTCGGTTTTAATGTTCGGAGGCTGGTTAATCGTGTCGATACGCTTGAAGAAAAAAAAGCTGAGATGGCTGCCTTAAATGCAACAACCTCGGGAATCAGATCTGACATCAAAGAATGCACCAAACGAATGTCAGATGATATCCATGAACTGAGGGGTGATATTCGCGATGTGCATAAACGCATTGACCAGATAGTAACGACAATCATCCCCAAAAAAATCGAGTAATCAGCATGGACTTTGATACAGCATTCAACAGACTGATTGGCCACGAGGCAGGATTCAGTGATGACCCGCGCGACCCCGGCAACTGGACTGGTGGGCGCTGTGGGATAGGGCTACTCAAAGGCACCAAGTACGGCATTGCGGCAAACACCTATCCAGACCTCGATATTGAGAACCTGTCCATAGATCAGGCTAAGGCAATTTATTACAGGGACTGGTGGCAGCGGCTGGGCGCTGATGAAATGGATGGTGCGATTGTGTTTCAGGTGTGGGACTTTGCCGTGAATGCAGGCATGGGCAGTGCCAGACGCGCACTGCAGCGAGCTGTTGGCGTGGCGGATGATGGCATGATCGGGCCGCGCACACTGGCTGCTGTTAATGGCATGTCGGTAACGGACGTGATCATGCGATTCAATGCGCAGCGATTACGCTACTACACCTCACTCAGTAAGTGGGGTACTTATGGTAAGGGGTGGACAAACCGGGTTGCCGGGAACCTTGATTACGCGGCGGAGGATGCCTGATGGATATTTCAACGTACATTGCCAGTGGTGAGCTGCGCGCAGCGGTAGTAGTTCTCATCCTGATCTGGGGTTTAACTGAGCCGCTGAAACGGTTATACCGGGCGCTTTCTGATGACCATGGGCAGAACCCGCCCAGAGTGATGGCGCTGGGCATAGGCGTTTTCTTAGCTGCTTGGGCATGGCCAATGGACACTGGCATTCCATGGTGGCAAGCAGGGCTGGCGTTGGGAACGGTCGCGCCGGCAGCTCATCGGCTGCTGCTGTTCTTTCTTGAGCGTAACTGGCCGGGATCCGGGGCGGCGCTGACCGGCAGAAAAGAATGATCTGGGTCGTGCTGTGGCTACAACTTAACGGGGCAACGGCTGTATACGTGGCACATAACGAATCAAATTGTCATGCTGTGGCGGCAGAAGTGAGTGGCGTCTGTATTTCCGTGGCGAGGCAACTATGATTTTGCCATCACCCACACTGGTCCTGTCGGCCATACTGGCCTTTTCGGTTGCCACCGGTGGCGCTTATTTGAAGGGCAGATCGGACGGCAAAGCCCTTGAGCTGGGTAATCAGCTTGAGAAAACGGAGATGGTCCGTGCCGCGAGGGAGGCGGCACAGGCTGGTGCGGCTGAAGCCATTGCGCAGATCAAGATCAAAAATATAACCATTCGGCAGGAGGTGCAGCGTGAGATTCTCAAAGATATTGTTTATCGTGATTGTGTCCACACTCCTGACGGCCTGCGCCTCATCAATGCAGCCCTTGCCGGCGAATCCGTCCCCGTTGGTGATAGCCAGCTGTCCAGAGAAGCTGCCAGCTCTGACTGACCCCAGCTTCGGCGCAACGACTGCCAAGTTGGCAGCGGTGGCAGGGCAGTACCATGAATGTCGGCGCGCGGCGATGGCGCAATAACATCGGTGACCATCTCGTGACCAAACGGTGACCAAACTATGTGCATCTATGTGGGGCTATATGGTGGGTTCTCTTACAAATCAACCACATAGTTCCACGTGAAACCACCCAGCGCAGGTTCAAATCCTGCCCCCGCTACCATCTTTTTTATTTGAAAATCAAATGGGTGCGCCAGACACCCCTTACTCTTGTGACCACCTCGTGACCATTTGGTCTGCCTTCCTCCCGGCATCCGGCGCCGCCTCTGGCATCCAGCGCGCGTAGTTCTTGTACATCACCTGAACCGTCCCGTGTCCCATTTGCCGAGCCACCCACATCGGATTCTCGCCTGCAGCCAGCATCATTGATGCATAGGTGTGCCGACACTGGTACGGGGTTCGATAAGCGACCTTAGCTGCGCGCAGTGCATGCTTCCAGTCCACTTCTCTCAGCGCCTTCTCGGACACCCATGGGCGGCCTGTGCGCGGATTCAGGAAGACTTCTTTGCCCGATAGGTAAGTTATCTCTTTCTGAGCAGTCAGCGCCTCCAGCGCAGGCGCAAGCAGCCGGACAGTGCGTTCACCTGCAATGGTTTTTGTATCCTTCTCCTGTCGCCTTACGCGCGCCCTGCGGACGCGCACCACACCAAGCTCAAGGTCAACATCTTCCCAGCGCAGCGCAATCTGCTCACTGGGTCTCAGCCCTGTCCAGATGGCGAACTGATAGAAGGCCAATGCTTGTCCAGACAACCGGGTCAGGATCCGGCGAATTTCGTCCGGCGTAAAAGGGTCAGGTTCTCTGGTGCGAAACTTCATAGACGGTACCCGGATCATTGGGTCGCGTTCCAGCATGCTATCACCGAAGGCATCTGCCGTGGTCTGGCGCAGCGGGGTAAGGATGTTGTTGATGGTTTTGCCAGACTGGGGGAGGGTGGCGACCCAAGCCTTGACGGTGGCAGTAGTCAGGTCGCGGATTGGTATGTGGCCCAGTCCGGGCGTCAGGTGTCGATTGATTACCTTGCGGTACTCGTTCCATGTGCTGTCTTCTACTGTGGCCTTGGCGCCGGTCAGCCAGCTATCGAGAGCTTGCGCCACGGTCTGCCGGGTGTGCCTGACACCCCCGAACAGCGCGCAACGAGAAGAGTCGGGGAAGTGTTCCTGATACTGAAAAGTGCCGCGCGCGATCTCGGTTAACAGGGCGGCGCGCAGGTTGGCAGCGTATTTTAAGTTGGCCTTAGTTGGTGGCAGTTTAATCAGCTCACGGCACCGCATGCCCCGGTATCGAAAGTCAATCTCGATACCCTTACCGCGCGGCCTTACGCCGCTGCCACCCATTGCTCGATTGCCTTCATGTTGTACCATACTCTTCCATCCCCGGCCTTTTTCCAATGCACCCCTTCCAACCATATACCACGCTCGCGGCGGCGATCAATGGCGCCTTTAGTCAGTCCGGTTAATTCGGCCAGTCGATTTTTTGTTACCCAGTCCATCATTGACTCCTCAATCATTAGCGGTCAATAATTTGCCGCCATTTATCGAATATTTCGTCTTGTATGTCCTCGTCAATATCATCCCACTCTTGCTTGAGACCGAATCGATCAGTCAAATCCTCGATAATCTCCCAAGCCTTACGTTCTGCGATTGTCAAATCTGGTTTTATCCCTTGCTTGTAGATGCTGCTGTATATTTCGCTGTATTTCATCTATCCATCACTCCCTAACTTTGCGTTGAGCAGGACGCAGAGCGCCTGCTAACTGGTTGTTATACGCTCATTCTATTTCTAGTCGTTGAGCGTTATCACCTGTTAAATGCTTAATGACATTGCTAGGTTCAATTTCTGCACCAGTAGCATCGTAAATAATTATTTCAGGATCGTCGTCAAACCATTCTACAGCTTCGTTTATTAGTTCTTTAAATTCACTTAATAGCATGTCGCGCCGCTCCTCTGCCTCCGCAAGCCGAGCCTCAACTGCGTTTAATTCCTAACACGTTGCAGCTTATCCATCTTCCACCTATAACTTGTCGTTGAGCAGGACGCTACGCGCCTGCTAGCTGGTTGTTAGTGTGCTTTGCAGTTAGCTTTATGTGCCATTGCAATCTCACCACTCCACGGGCGACGAGATATAAAAATATATTCATGCCCTTCAATCTCAATAATGCTGTAGGTTTCCTCTGGGTTTGCGTCGTTATCACTGCCAGCAGGTGAGCAACCGGCGCACACTAACAAGCCAGTCAACGTGACCAACAGCCACGTATTTTTTTTAAAGTTCATCATTGTATTCATCTTTAGTAATCCTCTTTTAGTTCTGTGTTGTGGCTGTTGCCACGTTATTTAATCTGACATAACTATCTCCCGTAAAAAGTATAACAAGGCTAACTGATTGTCATGTGTCATATGCTCTTAAGGGCTAGGGGCTGGAATCGAACCAGCGACCTGACTTTTGCGAGCCTGCTCTACCTACCCTGCCGGGCGCTAATCACGGAACTGCGTTTCCCGTTTTCGCATTTACACTGAGCTACCCTAGCCTTAAAAACACATAACAAGTCATTCGTTCGGATGGCTTCGCCGCCGCACAATTCCGCCGTTAGATTGCTTTCAGGTATTCACACCGCGCCCATGCGCCTGACTCATACATATCAATCATCACTCATCCCAGCTTTCTGGTATCAAATCAATCCAGTTGTCATCCCATATAATCTCATCAAGCACTTTGTTTTGGTGGTCGTTAAACGTAGTCACTGGATTGTCTGCTGTTTGTCCCTGCGCTTTCGGTTTAGCCGGTATAGCCCAACCATCCCCGCAGCATAAAGAGGATGCTTTTTTGAACACCGTTCCTTTCGTCATAAATGGTAAGTTTCCTTTAAGTCTGTATTTCATATTAACCTCGCAATCTAACAAATCGTTACACTTGGATTGCTCCACTCGCTGCGCTCATTACGCAACCAGTGAACTCAACCGTTAGTTGCCTTTTAGTGTTGCTTTAAATTCGGCTACCGCTTCCAGCATTTCATCAACTGTTAATAGTTGCGGGTCATCACCAATAAAGACATGGCAAAGGTTCACACTACGCATTTGCATGAATGCAATAAATTGAGAAACAATCACGCCAGCCTCGGCCACTAACAAGTCCTTCGTGGCAGACAAACCTAAATCATCACGGGCTTTCTGCACTGCACCCTCTAAGTTATCCAATGCTGCCGCTATCTCACACGGCCCTCCTTGCTTTGTCATAGCATCCATTAATCGCCGGTGGATAATAGCTATCTGAGCGGCACATTTAACAGGGTTTATAACAAGTCGCTCGTTTTGACCTGCTAGGTCGGTGTTTGCTTCTATCTCAGCGTTTTCTGTTTGGTCTGTCATGTCTTCAATTCCTCTCACAAGTCAATAGCAGGTACCCTCTAGAATGGAATGTCGTCATCAAAGTCGATTCCATTGGGGGATGGCGCGCTAGCTGCTGGTGGCGCGCTACCTGCCCTCGATCTATCGCTGCCATCGTTGGCTGTGGGCTTATCAAGGAACTGCATTTCCTTGACATGGATCTCAGTGGTGTAGCGATCCACGCCGTTTTTATCTTCCCATTTGCGGGTGCGCAGCACACCTGAAAGATACACCAGTGACCCGCGTTTCAGGTATTCGCCGGCGAGTTCGGCCTGCCGCTTCCATAGCACTACGTTGTGCCACTCGGTTTTTTCTTTTTGGGCGCCATCATCACCTTTCCAGCGTTCGCTGGTTGCCACACTGAAGTTGGCTACTGCAGTGCCGCTTGGTGTATAGCGCAACTCGGGGTCTTTCCCAAGGTGTCCAATAATTTCAACTCGGTTTAATGCAGGCATGTTGTTATCCTCTTTTTCAAATAAGTTCGATTCGACCGTCTACGCGCGGATAGACTCGCTGGGTAAAGTTCGCGGCCTCTTTACCGCCCACAACCCATCGGTGTACCTTGATGCAATACCTTAATGTGTCGGGGTCACAGAACTGGGCTACACCGCAAACAACACCCTCCACGTAGTAGTCGTTCTGGTCTGGAAAGTCGTATGACCTTACCAGCGTTCCTTCCGTGTACTCAAACATTGCTTACACTCCAAACTAATGATGGTTTGCCACGGTACTGATCAAGATCTACACCCTTCAGTTCAGGTACCTTGGCATAAGCTACATTACCCTTGCGAGCCGTTCTTGTAACTTTGACGCCGGCGCCCCTTACAGATGCGTCACCAGCCAGAGAGACAAGCCTGTCGCGCGCGGCATCCAGCTTCTTCTTTGCGCGATCATGTTGCACCTTCGCTGTTTTCCATCGACCTGCTGCGCGCCGCCACTCGCCGGTTGCGATTTCGGCAAAGTCACGCTCGCAAGCTTCTGGTGCCGTGTCGGTAGCCAGCAGCTCGATATACTCTGCCTCAGCTTTGACCAGCATTTCCATGCGTCCTTCGTCAGGATATACCGGGATAACTACCACATCGTTTGGCGTCAGCGTCTGTGGATCATCGCGGTATGGGGCTGATAGGTAATAACAAACAGTGGCTTTACTGGCTTTCAGCTGGTGATCAATCTGTGTCAGGTGATGGTCTGGAACCTCACCATCCAGTGCCATCTGGTGCTTTTCCCAGTCGTTCAGTTTGCACTCGATAATGGATTCCATGTCGATCTCGGCGCCATCCAGACTGGCCAGCATCCATGGGATCTCGCCGGTCAGCGTGACTGGCTCATAGAGCAGGCCAGACTTCTGCTCCCAGCAGCCACGTATAAAGGGTTCTGCTCGATGACCAATAAAACCGGCAAAGCCGATATCCTTGCGCTCCACGCGACCAGTGTCTTCCAGCCACTTCTGCAGCCGGGTCTTGTACGGACTGATGCCGGTGATAATGGGCGCATCAGATGAGCCGATACCGGTCTTGCGCCACTCAAGCCACTCAGGTGTACCTTGCCTCATGACTGTTCTCCCTTTGCTTTTTCGTTGGCCTTGCGGATTGCCTTCTCTGCACGGAACAACTGATCGGCAGGCAGATCACTCAGCTCGTTGACGCCAAAGTAGTCGGCGACATCTTTTGGCTTGAGCGGACCTTCGGCACACAGCGCGGTGAGGTGCGCAAGCTGCTGTTTGTTGATGCTTGGGACGATATTATCATCATCAGCCGAGTCAGGATCCTGCGTGAAGACCTCCGACAGGCCAGCCAGACGCAGGGTGGCATCGATCATCGCGGACTTCTCAGCCATCTTGATCGATTTATTGATGTCACCATAGTCTTGACTCTTGACCAGCCGGCCACCAACACCCGAGCCAATCACAACGCCAGCCGAGTTGATCAATTCGCAGCGCAGCATCACTGTTTCAATGGCATCACCCCTGAGAACTTTTTCCTCCCACGCATTCAGGTTGGGATAGGTCACGGAGACGCCCAGCATGGCCAGCACCTTTTCTGCGCCAGCCTTGGTGAGGAAGTACTTCGACCACTCCCTGCGCTTCTTAGACCAGACACGCATGTAGTCTGTGCCGAGGACCAGTGAGTCGCGCACCCAGTCCATCAGTGCATCGCGGTTCCGTTTGCGCCGCCTCAGCGCAGCCTTGAACTGCTTTGGGTCGATATCCATCGGTGATGCGCTAATCGGTGAGACCTGCTGTACTGTCGCCGCCTTCGCTTCAGATGGTTTCTGCTCTATGGTTGCTACTTGATTCATAATTCAATTCCTTTCAGTTAAGTGTGCCAACCCGCCGGCTCTCAGCAAAAGAGGATACCTTTTCTGCCAGAAGGACTGGGTCTGTAAATGGAGTGTTTTCTTCCAACACAGTCAATAGGGACTGCACCAACGCGCGGGAACTATTGTCCGCCACAACACCGTCAGTCGATTCTTTTCTTTCAAAAGCTATGTACTGCATGGTGGTGAAGGCCTTGCAGAGCGCCCCAAAAAATCTCTGCATCGAAGTCTTGTCTGCTTCAGCAACCACGAAAAGAACCGTGTCCACCACGGCATTCATATGAAAGACCGCGGAGTCTATATCCAGATCACCATCATCGCTTTCGTCTGCCGGACACATGTATTTCATAAGATCTTCTTTGCTAATCATCGCCAGTCTCCTGAGTAAACCTCCAGTGCAGCCACAGTACGCACGGTTGCCATGGGGTGAGTTTCAAGTAATCGATTTTCAACGGTATCAATGGCATCACGCAGGCTTTCTGCCTTAACACGTTCGTGCGAGATCTTCACCGTGTTGCCGATGGTCCACCGTTGCTCCACTATGTAATCAGTCATCATCAGATAAGCCCCCCATACCAGTACGCGCGCGACATAATGTTGTCGTTGCGTGGGTTCTCTACGTACTCGGCAAGAAAGGCACAATCTACCCGGTCCACGCGACCACCAAAGTGTGCGCCGATAAAATGGAACGCATCAGACGCCGAAGTAGTCAATACCCGAGTGCGCTTAATAGCCTGATCCTTGTTTATCCAGCGAACCTCATAAATATTCAGTGACATCACGGTCCCTCCATCAAATCCCCAGTGCCGCACGGAGAGGCTTTGACAGGCCGCGCACGGTGTTACCATTAAAGGCCTTGGTGCAGTGCGCAAACTTCCTGCGCGCGCGCGGTAGCGGGTAATCCATCTGGCTCATGTACTTCTTCTCCGTGGCTTTCACCTTGCGCAGGCATGTATCGCCCATCAGCACCACCTTCAGCCACTTCCTGCCTTCAGCAACGAGGAGGGCAACGCGCTCGCCTTCATCAGTTGTGTATCGCATCAGTTCCATATCCGTATCTCCCATTAAAGATCATCAATCGAGGGTGTGGTGGTCGGCGGGATTAACCAGACCTTTTACCTTTCGGACTCATGAGTCACGGCATCCTTGGATGCGTCAGACTGCGATGGCCCTCAGTGGCGGGAACACATGACCCGACCACCACACCATTAATCATTAAGCTGCCGCTGCAATTTGCTCCCACTGGTTGCGCGGGAGTTCCAGTATCTGGCCGCCCATGCGCTCAAAGTCAGTTGCCCGGTCGTAGTCGGCGATATCCTGCGATGTGCGAGTGATCGCATTCAGTAGTCCGAACTGGGACAGGTCGCCGCCTTCGATCAGGTGGCGCAACACACCGCCTCGCTCGCCATCGGTCAGGTTAAACACCCGCTGCACTTCTTCAACGGCTTTGACCGGATCACCACCAATACCTACTTCAGTGGCTCGGCGCATCTGATCGACAATCTTGCCGAACTGCACGGTGTCCAGTGACGCGCGCACGGTGTCCTGAACCTTGAGCCACAAGGCGCGATCATCAGCTCGCAGGGTTTCGTCCCGGTACACTTCATAAGCCAGATCACCACCGTCTGCAGATCGGCCAACGTGATACTTCTTGGTGCCGTGGTCGGCAGCTATCATCCCGTTCAAGCAAACAAGTCGATAGATTAGTGGCTCGACCCGCAGTGACCCTTTACCAATCTCGGAATTGGAGATCACCACGCCAGCCTGCACCGCATCACCACGAGCCACTTCCATCTCGGTACGCGGGAAAAGCGCCTTGAGGTAAAACCGATGGTCGGTGATCTCGGTTGACACCACCTGCATGTCGGGTGCTTCGGCCAGCACCGGCAGTACAGCCTGCGCCAGATCGAAGTTGTCCAGTGTGCGGTAGCGATCAGACAGGAAGGCGCGCGCATTGCCATCCAGTGTGCGGATCAGGCGGCGCTCTGGCTCGTCATGAAAGAAGGTGTTCAGGGTGCGCGCCAGCAGCTCCGGGTGATCCTGACGGATCCGGTCGTAGTAAGCGGCCGGGATCTTCAGACGGTCACCTATCTGACGGTGGGTGTGCTGGGTGGCCTGAAAAGACTCGTTGACGCCTTCCAAGTGAAAGCTGATGTTTTTGCCATCGATCAGCTCGGCGTTGATCGACCCGGTGTTGGCGACAAAGTCACGCTTCTGCTCGTTCTGGCGATCCAGTTCAGCGGCAATCTGGGTAAGTGTGCGACCTGTTTTCATGGTATCTATCCTTTTGTGAGTCACTGCCCATCGCAGTTAACACAAGGATAGTACCACTGGTTCTAAATGTCAATACCCAAAGTTCACTTTTTTTTAGAACTTCCGTTTTTTTTTATTCTGTAGCCTGTATGTGGGGCCGGCGAAGCCGGACATCCATCACCATCCGGGTCGCAACTCCGCAGATCACTGTGTCTTCCGCGATTTTGATCGGGGTATATCGAGGGTTCATCGGTCGAAGGTACGGTGTCGCACCCTCGATGACGAATTCCTTAAACACAACCTCGTCACCGCTTCTGGCGACCACAAAGTCCCCCGGTCGGGGGGTAAGGCCGGCCTCGACAATAATGGTACACCCGTCTGGGAAGCCTTCGCCGGTCGTGGGATTGAACATGCTTTCGCCCTTGATTTTAAGGGCAAAGGTGCCGTCCGGCACTGGCCCCGGTATCAGCACCGACTCATCATGGGCAACAATCATCTCTTGCATACAAAAGTCTCCCGCCTGCACCCAAGATAGCAGAGGAACTGAAACCAGTCCGTTGTCTCGGTGCGTGTTTTTGTTGTTCCCGGTTAACAGCCATTCGGCGGATACGCCAAGGGAGGCCGCGATCCCGGTCAGCCGATCCATACTGGGCATCCCTTCCCCCTCAAGCCACTTCCCCGCAGCCCTTTGCGAGACCCCGAAAAGCTCTCCCACATAACTCTGGCGGCCTTTGTGCTTGGGTGGCGCGCCAACCTTGTCGAGCGCAAGGTTTAATCGATCACTAAATCCTTTGTGTTTACTCATAATAATAACCTTCGGTTCTGGGTTCAATAGAATTCTCTCTTGACATTTAGAACTTTTGGTTCATACTTCATGTCATGAGCGGAATACTTAGAATTATCAGTACTATCAGCAACCAAAAACGGTCCGGGGTTTCCCAGATCGCTGCGATTTGCGGTGTGACACCGCAGGCTGTGAAGAAGTGGGTGGTCGCTGGTCGGCTGCCGCGCACCGAGTTTACTGGGGAGACTAATCACGCCGAAAAGATTTGCCGTGCTTATCCCGGTCTGGTGACGGCTTCTGAGCTTAAAGCCGGGTACCCCTCTTCGCAAAAAGAAGTTTAGCACGGGAATCGGCGGCAAGGGGTCGCCGGCTCTGCAATTGATTTTATTTATCGACTTAGTGGGGGTCGGGATGTCTGTAACCGTGATGGCCGAGGTGTGGCAACTTCAAATTGAATCGCCGCAACTTATTGTTTTGCTTGCGATGGCTGACCACGCGGATGATGACGGTGTCTGCTGGCCGAGTCAGGATTTGCTGGCTTGGAAAACACAGTACACCGTGCGCCAAGTTCGCCGAATCATCAAGGGGTTAATTAATGATGGGGTGGTTAAAATTCTCCGCCCAGCAACGCCCAGAACGACCCCTATTTATCAACTGACCTTCGATGGGGTGCTGCGTAAGTTGCCCCGCAAACAGGAAAAGAAGGGGGTGACCGGTGATTTTTAATCGCAGCCTGATTCAGGGCGGACAAAATGTCCTCCCTCTGGACGTTATAGGACGAAACAGGGCGGACAAAATGTCCTCCCTGACGGGACAAAATGTCCGCTCTGGGCGGACACAGCTATGTCCTCCTAACCATCATAGAACCACCAAAGTACTAGATAACAAGGTGAAGGTAATAGGGCTGGGAGGTATCTCATGCTAGACCTGAGACCCTACCAAGCAAACGCCATCGAGCAGGTTCGCGGTTTGATCCGTGCTGGCAAGCGGAGAATTCTTTTGGTGGCCCCGACCGGATCTGGAAAGACCGTGATTGGATCGTCCATGGCCAAGGGTGCGCATGAAAAACGGACACCGGTTTTGTGGATGGCTCATCGGCGAGAACTAATCCATCAGGCCTGCGACAAGCTCAGTCAGGTCGATGTGAGCGCCGGGATAATCCTGTCGGGTGTTCGCCCCTCACTGATGGTCAATACGCAAGTGGCCAGCATCCAGACCTATGCCAGCCGTATATGGAGCAAGAAGTCCGCCATCACCCCGATGGTCAAGCTGCTGTTTATCGATGAAGCGCACCACGCAACCTCTGACCAGTACCTGCGCCTGATTGCTGATCACCCTGACGCGATTGTGATCGGGTTGACCGCAACCCCGTGCCGCACCGATGGTCGCGGACTCGGCCATCTGTTTGATGCCATGGTTGAGGTGTCGAGCGTCGCGGAGTTGACCGAACTGGGCTATTTAGTACCAACCAAGATCTACGCGCCGCGCTTACCGGATCTGGAGGGCATTCATACTCGCGCCGGTGATTATGTCGGGTCTGAGCTGGAAGAGCGCATGTCGCCGCTGGTTGGGCATGTGGTGGACGACTGGCATCGCTATGGCGAGAACCGGCAGACGGTGGTGTACGCATCCAGCGTTAATCATTCCATCGCGCTGACCGAAGAGTTTAATCACGCAGGCATCACTGCTGCGCATATTGATGGCAAGACCAAAATCAATGAACGTGAAGCGATTCTTGCTGGCGTAGCGGCCGGCGATATACAGGTAGTAAGCAACTTCGGTGTACTGACCGAAGGCTGGGACATGCCCTCGATTGGGTGCGAGGTCATCGCAAGGCCGACCAAGTCGTATGGGCTGTACCTGCAGATGGCAGGTCGCGTCCTTCGCCCGGCACCCGGCAAAGAGTATGCGGTCATCATCGATCATGCTGGTGCCGTGTACCGTCACGGGCTGCCACAGGACGCAGGGGGTTGGTCGCTTGACGAGTCGATGAAGATACAGGACAAGAAGTCGGATTGCCCGACAAAAGAAAAAACACTCACAACCTGTCGCAACTGCTGGCACATTTACACGAAGCAGCAGCGGTGTCCGAAGTGCGGCTGTCAGCCGACTCGTGAAGGGCAGTCGCTGTCCATGAAGGAAGGCCGGCTGCAGCCAGTAAAAAAGGCGCAAGTAAATCCCAAAGAAAAATTCTGGAATGACTGCCTATGGCGGTGTGCGAAGACACACAAGCAGGTTGGTGTGGCCGCACACATGTATAAAAAACGGTTTGGCTCATGGCCCCGTGGATTTAGGCGCATGCCACAACAGGGCGAATGGAAGATGGGCGCGGCCGAGTGGATGGACGTATACAAAAACCGCGCAATCAAGGAGGCACAACGATGCGCCAAGTAGCGATACAGGTCGGCGATGAAAGCCTCCCAGCATGGATCTTTGAGCCGGACTATATAACTGGCCCACATGAAAACCCGGCGGATCGTGAATACCTCGGAGTTGATGGTCAGCCAGTGCATGTGATGCAGACCTGTGCCGTATCGAGGGACTGGCGCCGCGCCATGGTGGTACTGCTACTGGCACAGGGCGCGACCGAGGTGTTGTACGAGGATTGGCTGCATGCAAGGACATGGACATTCACCGGTAAAGACATTAACGAGTTAATCGGGGTATACGATGACGAGAGAACAGCAAAGGCAGCGTAACCGCGAACGGTTTCCTGAGATCGCGACCTTTCTTGATGAGCTGAATGCGCCACGCACAGTGACGTACCAGATGGAAGGAAAAAACGGGCTAGTCGAACAGCGCACCAAACATTATCCGCAGGGGCTGTGCGCGAAAGTCGAGGCACTGGAGGTAAAGTCGTGATCACATTAAGCGAAGCAGAGCAGCGGCTGGCCAAGTTTCTGGCCAAGTCGAGATACGAGAACGCGCGCAAGAAGAACATCAAAAACAACCGAATCGGCTCGCAGTCGGATAGTAGCACCGACCTTGAGGGTATCGCCGCTGAGATCGCTTTTTGTAAGCTCTTCAATCTGTATCCTGATCTGCAGATTGGCGAGCTGCCAGCGTATGACGCGATGTTGCGCGATGGGCGCGCGGTGGATGTAAAGGCCACCAAGTATCAGTCTGGACATGTAACCGCTGTGATGAACAAGAAAGACATGCCGGCAGACCTCTATGCGCTAATGGTCGGCACTTTCCCCAGCTACCGATTTGCGGGGTTCTGTCGCGGCGATGAGCTGATGGCTAGCATAAAAGATCTGGGGCATGGTCCAACCCATGCAATATCACAAGACAAACTGAGGGCAACCGCATGAGCGTGGAAGAGGTAGTGCAACACATCGAGCATATCGAACCGTATCTGGCATACCACGATGAAGTGCAGCTGCTGGGGTATGGCGAGACCGATACGAGTGGGCCTTATATAAAGCTGCGACTGCAGGATCCGGCTGACCTGTCGATCTTTCGCGGCAAAGACAAACGCACCACCACAAAACTTGGTCAGCGATATCAGGTGATGTTGATCGAGGTGGGTGATGATGAGGAGCCAGTGGATCAGTCAGCCGTAAAGAATGCGCAGGCCGCTGAAATTAAGGGAGGGCCACTTGCCGTACGTGCAGCGAGACTGTGTCGGGATCCGGAATTTTATAACTACGTGTTGCGCACAGCATGGTACAAGCACAATGCGAAGTTACCCAATCCATCATACTACCTGACACCGGAGGCTATGTGTCGGGGGTTCATTATTGATTACTGCAACATCAGAACCCGCAAGACGCTGGATCATGACGCCAGTGCAGCGGCGGCATTCAAGGTCATTTTGGGCGAGTATCTGCGATGGAGTGAAGCAGCATGATAGACGTAAAGCCAGATGCTGTATGGACAACCGAAAGAAAGTTTCGCCGAGACATCCATGTTGTTGGCGACCTTGTCTGTTATTCGGTTGGCGGAGACCGTAACAGGTTCTGTTTAATAAAGACCTTTGATCGGT